>JBHLLM010000106.1:0-8516 GCA_048885575.1 Candidatus Hermodarchaeota archaeon | reverse complement strand
TCAGTTATGTTAGTAAAGTTTTGAATTATCCCTACGAATTCTCCTTTAATATTTCTGTAAGGAACAGAGCTCACAAGAGTTACGATTTTAGTATTTTCATCTAAGTTAGTAGTCAATTCATATTCAAAATAATCTTTACCCTCTTCGATTTGTTTCATTGAACACAATTCAGTATTACACTGATGCCCAAGATGCTTTAAATCAGTGTCATAGCATTTCTTACCTATTATTTCCTCCCTAGATAAGTTAAAAAGAGCTGTATAAGTTTTGTTAACACGAATGACCTCACAGTCTTTATTAATTATTCTCAGTGGTGCAGAAGCGTTAAACATTTGATTAAATTCAGAGTAAGCTCTTTCTAAATCGTCAGCCTTCCGTCGTAAAGAATCATCACTCAACTTCAACTTCCTAAGTAATAATCCAAAGGGATCTTCCAAACCCGTTTCGATAATTGCCTTATAGATAAAGAAAAATGCAATTATTTTAAAAATATGACCTATAAAATTAGAAAAGTCAAACACACTTACATAGAATGTAAATGCCAGTTCCGAAATGATCGTAGCGCTAATAGAAATCATGATCAAAATAAAAATTTTCCTTTGAAATTCACTTCGAAATTTGTATATAATTATTGCTGAAGCTAAAAAAATTAAATTTATTATGTATTCACTTATAACTTTAAAAGGTGTTAATCCTATTCCTTCTATGTAACTCGTTGGAAATATACCATAAAAAATCGTTAAAAGTAGAACCGAAAGAATTACTAATCCAATAAACATCACATAACCTGCTCTAATTTTTTTGTTTATCGCAATTGATGAAATGAGATATGAAAGGGATTGCCAATATCTTGCAGCAATCCACAATTCTGTTGGAAGGTTCGCATTGAATTCAATTAAAATGCCCATACCAGAATAAGATAGCGTATGAAGTAAATCTATTACACTTATAAATAGAAATGAAATTCCAATAATAAGAAAAAAAGAGCTTTTCATATACTTTCTTGAGTTCCAACCGATAAAAAAAATCCCTCCTGAAATTACGATGCTAATCACTTCAGCAATAGAATGAAAAAGTAAATAACTGTAAGCACTTAGAAAACTAGTGAGTAATAATCCTATACCTAAAATGATATATTCAATTAAGTCGCGCTGAATATTTGATTCTTTCGACATTAATTTTTGAGTCAGCAGTCTACATCAATTCCTTTTCTTACTAATTATAGAGTTATTTTTTGAAAAACGGTATATATTGATGTTTTGTAAATTTGATATGGAAAATCTGATGGAAATATTTTTTCGATCTGTTTTACTAAAGTCTTTATTACTTCATCCTTAATTTCTTTTTTCATAATTTCCATATCAGGATCAAATTTATGTAAGAATATAGAGAATTCAAGGTTAAACTTTTGTTTCTTTAATAATGTAATGATTTTGGTAAGATATTCTAGAGAAATTTCATATCTGTCTTTATCTTGAACATCTATTACATAAATGAGTTTACTCGCGCCTTGAATGTGATCTTGAAAATTCGTAAAATAACCTTCTCTAAATTTCTCTTGACCTCCAAAATCCCATATGCTAAACTCTGTGTCTAAAGTATAAAACTTATTTATTTCGAATCCTCTTGTTGGTTTTAAAGCACTAAAAGAGGAAAGATTGTTCACACCTTTTAAACACAAAACTAGAGATGTTTTACCGCTATTGTCTAAGCCCATTAAAACTATTTTTTTAGGATCCTGAGAGTTCTCTGCTTGCATTTTTAACTAGAATTACATAATCTATATTTTACAAAAGTGTATCGATAATATCTTCATTTGTCATAGTATGAAGTTTTTCTTTGTTAATTCCTGCGACAAATGATTTAATAGCAACTAGAAGGTTAAAAATTTCTTCATTCTTGATTTTATAATACTTAACATTATTAATTCTTTCGAAATTAATGAGGTTCTTATTTATTAAAATCTTTAAATGTTGAGAAATTGTAGATTGTGATTTATTCAAAGCTGATTGAATTTCAGAAGAAGTACTCTTCTTATGATTTAACAAATCTAGTATCTCTAATCGAGTTTGATCAGCTAATACCTTCAAAAACTCGATAATATCTTTTTTAAGTTCACTCATTAATTCTATTCTGCTGTATTTTGGGATTAGTGGGTTTAATCGCTTATAAATCTGCTTTTAATTAATTATTAAGTATTATTATATAAATATAAGTTCACCGTAATATTTATATATCGGCATATCGTTATTAATGAATATAGCAATTAATAATTTTTCACCAATTCTTATGGAAAGTAAAGTTTTTAAAATCGATGAAATAGACAAGAATATAATTGAAATAATACAAAGAGAACCAATGCTTACCCACACCGAGATCGCTAAAAAAGTTAATCGAAGTCAGCCTACAATCGGGATGAGAATACGCAAGCTTGAAAAATCGGGCGTTTTAAAATTCCAAGCCGGAATAAACATTAAAACTATGGATTTAATCCTTGCTAGAGTAGAGATTCAAACTTTAAAGCCAGATGATACAATAAAATTAGTTAAAGGTTGTCCTTACATGTTAAACGCATTTCGATTAAGTGGAACATCAAATCTTAGTATTTTTATTGTAAGTGATAAACTAGCCCATCTTGATGAAATAGTTAATCATCATTTTAGGAAAGATCCTAATATCTCGGAAGTATATATGGATGTAATTACCGATGTTATAAACGATTTTGTTTTGCCATTCGATTTTAATTTTGACAGTTGTGGTTTAACATCAACGGGTCAATGTTGTGGAAACTGTTTTGCCTAAAAAATAAAATTTATTTAGATGATTTTGAGTAAAGGGTTGGAACAAACATTTTTATTCAATTAACAACAAATTTTTAGCATATTCTTTTTTTTAATTAATTGATAATAATTTTTCAAAAAAATAAAATAGTTAAAAAAAATAATTAATACCTGCCAGCGTATCCGAGTAGTTAAGGAGGTGGCCTGCAGAGCCATTGCTTTCAGCATCGAGGGTGCAAATCCCTCCGCTGGCTCTCTATAATATCTTTTTAATAATATTATAATAAATTAAGGATTATCAATTATCATGAAGGTTTATAATAGCTTAACATTTAGAAAGGAAGAACTCAAAACTCTAGAGCCAGGGAAAGTTAAAATGTATGTCTGCGGAGTGACTGTTTATGGTTCACCTCACCTAGGTCATGCAAAGTCAGCCGTTGCTTTTGATTTAGTTCATAGATATTTAAAGTTTAAAGGATACGATGTAATCATCGTAAAAAATTATACCGATATCGACGATAAAATAATCAAGGCATCTCAAGAAAGTGATATTGATTTTAGAACTTTAAGCAATCAATATATTGGAGAGTACGAGGAAATCATGGAAATGTTGAATGTAGCACCAGACACGCACAATCCTCGTGCCACAGAAGTGATGGATCTTATAATTAAATTTGCTCAAGAGTTAATATCAAAAGGACATGCTTATGAAAGAAATGGTTCAGTATATTTTTCAGTTCAATCCTTCCCTAAATACGATTCGGTTCTTCAGAGAGTCAAAGATCAAAAAGATAAAGGTGAGGAAGAAGATTATACTGCTGATCAAGACACTGCATTTGGAGAAGACAAACTTGATGTTAGAGATTTTGCTTTATGGAAAAAAATGAAAGAAGGCGAACCATATTGGGAAAGTCCATGGGGTAAGGGTAGACCAGGTTGGCACATAGAATGTTCAGTTATGATCTTAAATTTCTTAGGAGAAACTATAGACATACATGGGGGCGGTCAAGATTTAAAATTTCCGCATCATCGAAATGAAATAGCCCAATCTGAGTCCTACTCAGGTAAACCCTTTGCTAAATACTTCTTGCATAACGGATATGTTAATGTGAATAACGAAAAAATGTCTAAAAGCCTCGATAACTTTTTCACGGTTGCAGATATTCTTAAAGAATACGATCCTATGGTTATTCGATGGTATTTAATTTCCAGTCATTACAGAAGCTCAAATAATTATACCCCTGAAAGCTTAGAACCAGCAAAAAAAACTTACGATCGATTAATTAACACAATAAAAAAAGTAAATGACGCAGAGTTAACTGATATAAAGTCAAAGCAGCTTAGCGATTTAATCGAGAAGATTGGAGCCGCTCAGAAGAACATTATTAAAGCAATGGACGACGATTTTGATACCCCCGTAGCTTTAGCAGAGATGTTAACGCTCTTTAGGGAAATAAATAAAGCGCTTTTGCAAGACAATATAAGAATTAATAAGGAATTTAAAGATAAGTTCTCTGATTTTCTAAAGTTCAGTGAATCAATTTTTGGAGTATTCCCATTTCTTCATTTAACATCTAGACCGTTCTCAACTAAAAGTACGGATGAAAAAGACAATCTCATAAAAAGCCTTATAAATTTAATAATTGAGATGCGCAATGAATTAAGAGAAAAAAAAATTTACGACATCAGCGACGCAATACGGGAACGCTTAAGAGAATTAGGGATAGAAATTGAAGATAAAAAAGTAGCCTAGAGAGTACTTTTTTCTAAAAATTGTTATATTTATTTATAAATTAGTTGAACTACTTACTATCTCGTCTCCTTCTTCTAGAAGTTTATAATGTTTATATAAAATCGGTCCAAGTTTTATTTCTTTAGTTGTTGACACTGTTAAAACTTGATCATCTCCCGCATGTAAAATTAATAAATAGCCTTTTTTAGCTTGAACATAACACTGTTCGAATTCTCCAAGTTCCATTTCTCCGATTGCACGCTCGCTTAACGAGCAAAGAGCTGCCGTCATAGCAGCAAGACGCATTTCATCCGTACTCGATGGTAGAGCGGAAGCAAGAGGCTGACCAGTATCCGCCGTGAGTTGCGCAGCTTTCACTCCATCGACATTATCCATAATATATTTGAGTAAATCTTCAAGGGAACTCTTAAACTCCCTCCTCTTCTTTAACCCTTTCATTGAACAAGACGAATGTCTAAATAATTAGATAAGTATTACTGCTTAAAAAGGAGACTCAACAATATAAATTTTAGCATGTATTTTTAATATCCACCTAATATATGTTCCAATATTTTGCATTAAAAAGAATAGAATAAGAAATTTTTAGTTTAATTCAGTTTAATCTAATTTCTCTGTGTCGCTTTTCTTTTACTAAAAATATCACCAATTAGATAGAAATTAAATTATTTAATCCGATTCAAACGATAAAAGTAAGAAATAAAAAAGCATTATGTTCTATTAATAATCTTTTCTTTAGGAGCGTATTCATCTTGAACCGCGTAATTATTAAAATTTACACTGTAATGATCTCGCCAATGTATTTTTACTTCTTCCATCATCTCCTCGTGAATACTATCTTTAACTTCTCCTTCGGCACGAATTAATGTTCCCATATGTTTCGCGGTAATTTCTCCGTCCTTCGCCACAATCTTCCCATCTTTTATAGTATAAGCTGCATTTGAAAAGGCTTTCTCTATCGCTTTTCCATCCATCGTCTTTGGGTCGAGATTATACACTGCTATATCGCCTATTGCACCTACTCCCAAATGACCTCTATCTTTCAATCCTAAGGTTTTAGCAGTTCCTGCTCTCGTAACAATGCATAATTCATTTAGAGTATATTCACGATCTAAGTCTGGAAGCGATGTTGCTGTACTGGCTTTCTTTGAGACGACATTCTCTAACATATCCTTTCGAGATTTACTATCCATTAACCATTTGAATACCATGGGGTAAGTTGTAAAAGGAGCTCCGTTAGGATGGTCTGTCGTGTGACTTACCTGCCAAGGATCTTTAATCAAAAGCATTAGCTCAAGAGCAATTGCCCATTGGATAGCATTTACGCCTATTTTAGGTGAAAAGAAATAAGGTACTACTCCTGAACCAGATTCTGCTTCTACTTGACCATTAACCCACTTAATTCCTGGTTTTGAACCCCAAGCTGACATTCCACCAAGATGATGGAGAGCGAATTCCCAAGGACCGTCTCCTGTCATTGTTGTAGTAGCGTATTTTGTAAAAACAACTTGACCACTATCTAGAGTCATGTGTTTGTGGGAGTTAACATAATTGGCTATATCTGCTGCGCCTGAGTTCATATCTCCCCAGTTTGTACCCGCATACGCATTGAATTGACAGTGAGTCACATGAAACGAACTTTTTCTGTCGCCTGATGGTTTAATTCCCTCGCAGATCTTGAAAGTTTCGAGCGAATGTTTGTAGTTACCAGGATGTCCTAAGTTGTTACAATGGACATGAATCGAATGTGGTAATTTTAATAATTCGTTTGCCTTCGCCAGACTTTCTACAATCTGTCTGGGCGTGATGTCCCAATGCAAAACAGGAGTATCTACATTGTCGCAGTTTTTACCCCAAGCCCAGTTTTCTACGCCTCCAGGATTAACAAGTTTAATGGCGTATCCTTTTGTAGCTTTTAAAATCCAATTCACATATGCAGCTAACTTTGGTATATTGTTGTCTCTTATAAATTCGAGTACAAACCAATTGTTTCCAAATATTGGTAAGGCGAGTTTATCGATAATTGGAATTTCTAAAAATTCTTCGTGCGTATGTCGAGCTTCCAACATGGGCATAGCGGGTTCACATACGGTGGTATATCCCATTTTAGCGTACCTATATCCCGTTGACCATGTGCTTGGTACGCTAAATCCTGTACCTGACCTAGTTGTTTTAGATTTTATATCGTTATATTCTGGTGGTTTGTCTTCCGGACGCATTTGTCGTCCTGTGTTTACCTTGGCTCCCGCGATGTGAGAATGAATGTCCACTCCTCCGGGCATGACTACCATTCCAGCAGCATTGATAACTTTGGCATCACCATTTAGTTTACTAACGATCACACCATCTTTAATGAAAATATCCTTCTTTTCACCATCAAGATTGTTTAAAGGATCGTAAACCAATCCGTTTTTGATTATTAAATCGCTCATTGTAAGTTTCCTTTCTAATTTTTTATGTTAAAAATCTATTATTATTAAAAATCTGCTATTTTAATAAACTCTTTCTATATTATAAATTCAATTTTTATGAAATGTAAGTTATAAATTCTAATTTAAATCATTAATTATCAGATCGAATATCATTATCTAGTAAATGGGCATAGGGGGTCCGTATCGAATATAGTTCCCTTTAACGCGTAGGTTACTATTTTACATCCTCCTCCACATATATTGAAGGATTGACATTGACCACAAGAGCCTTTCATTCTATTCTGGTAGCTCTGGGGCTGCAGGAAGTATCCTGCTTTTGGATTTGAGTAAATTTGTTCTATTTCATTACTCAAAAAGGAACCAAAATTGTATTCTTTCATATATAAACATGGAATGACATCACCTTGAGCTGTAATAGTTAAAAATTCGGATAAGAGATTACAACATCCCGTTAGTTCTTTACTTATTAATTTAGCATACGGCGTAAAACAAAGATCAACATAATAGCCTTCCTCTTTTTTTTTCTTTACCATTTCAATCATTCTTTTACATTCTAGAGGCGATAAAACTTGATCCATTAAGTTCTTACCTTCGCCTATAGGGATGAATGGTACAAAATTAAAAAATTTCCCATCAAACATATCTGCCGTCTCAAAAAAGTCGTATATTTCATGAACATTCCACTTACCGATACATGCATCTATTCCGAGAGGAAATTTTCTTAGAGCCTTGTTCTGTAATATATGAATTAGCTTATCAAATTGTCCTTCCCCCCGAATAAAATCGTGAGTCGTGGATGTAGCACCATTAAATCCAACGAAAAGTTGTACTATTGTATTTAGATTTTTTTTAACATTTCGAACAATACTCTTACTTTCGAGCATTAGACCATTTGTTGTGATCGCGATATTTTTAATCCCTGATTTCTCCGCATAATGAATTACTTCAAAAATATCACTTCTTAAAAAGGGTTCTCCACCAGTTAGTATTAAATCTGTGATTCCATAAGAATTCGCTTTTAAAAATATTTGTCTAATTTGATCTAATGATAAAATATTAATTTTAGATTTATTGCCAAAACAGTGAATGCAGTTTAAATTACACTTTGTAGTTACTTCAAGAAGTAAAACGCTATTTTGGCTAAGCAATTTATTACAAAGCTTCCTCCTTGTTATCTTCTCCTAATATAGATGATTAATCCTATTAAAATCAAAGTTCCAATTCCATACACTGCCGCGTTTATTACAGTAGATTGTGCTATTTCTATTGGATCTATTGGAGGAGGATTTCCTCCAGGCGGGGGCCGCTGCCATTCTGGAATAATTAAACTTCCTGGGGGGATTTTATCTGGATAGATATAAGTTGCACCTCCTATCACACCTGCAGTAGCAAGGGGAACGATTAATCTCCAAAAAATTTTTCCTACAGTAGATGCCGACACAATTCGTACTTGATCCCCTCTTTTTTTTAATTCTTTTAAAAATGCTAAATCAATTGTAGCTTCAATAGTTTTATCTACAAGAGGTCTCATCTCTCTCATTGGGCTCTCTTGAA
>JBHLLM010000105.1:0-8570 GCA_048885575.1 Candidatus Hermodarchaeota archaeon | reverse complement strand
AAGCCAGGAATTACTTTCTTATTTATATTATCCTCTTTTAATTCTTTAAATGTAGCTTCTAAAAGAGAGATTCCATTATCGCTATCAATTAAAAAAATCTTGTAGATAATAGTACCTTACCCATAGTATGATCATAAATTTTAATTACTAACATAATAAAAATGCTGTCTTAATAATGTTCTTCTTTAGTAAAAATACCAGAAGAAATAAAAATAGAGATTTTTATACTATATCTATAAAAATTTTTTAAAAAAAGCAGGATAATGAAAGCTTATAAAGTCACATTTTTCTTAATATTATTTCTCTTTCCGATAAGCGTCAGAAGTGAAATTAAGATTAGCGCAGTTGATGGAGTATCTAATTATCAAATTAATCAAAGTATCACCTATCAAGTAGAAATAAATTATACATTTGTTCACACTAGGATAGCGCCTCAAGAATACTTTTTTAAGGTTGCTCGTTTAAATGATCGGCAACCAAATTCGACTCTTACCCAATTTACTCCCCCATATCAAGAAGCTAAACTCTTGTACAATTCTATCACGGGATACGACTCTCTAATTATGGATTATCACGATAAATTTAATAATACTTATGACTTGTTTAATGCTACATTGAACACCTCTGAAACAATTAATTTAACCCAAAAATATATTATAAAGCTCAATGAGGTCGCATTTGGAAACATTCAGGATTCAGATATCGGTGTTTATAATACTTCAAGCGAAATCTTTGATCTATACTGTAATAATACAGAAATTTATTATAATAGAACTGATCCAGATTTAATTGCTGCATCAAATAATATCGTAAATCCAAGCGATAACCCTCTCGAAAAGGCAAGGAAAATTTGTGAAAATGTTTCAAATTACCTCGTTTACGACGGTAATCTCCCAGCACAAGAGATGGGTGCCTCTTGGGCGTTTGATAACAAACGAGGTGACTGTAGCGAATATTCTTCCTTAATGATTACTCTATTGCGCATCCAGGGGATTCCTGCGAGGAAAGTAACTGGTTACTTGCTAAAAAGCGATGATAATTTAATCCCTCCAGTCGGACAAGTTTTTAATTTTTACGCTGATTCAAGTGGAAGTATGAATATTTTAGGACATGCTTGGGTCGAATATTACATCCCGGAAATCGGATGGATTGCATGTGAACCTCAAATTGCATCTTCCTATAAAAAGATAGATTCTTATAGGTTTAATCTGAACGTAGGAGCGTGGTTTCTTATGCCTGGAGCATCGCCAGGTTATAATTATGTTTCGGAATTTCCTTACATTCCATCGCCAGTAGCAGTCGATCATGACGCTTACACTTTTAATTATAACCTTAAAATAACGGTCTTAGAATCAGATTCAATGTTTACAGAGATAATCATCTTAATCGTTATTGGGTCAATAGTAGGAGCAGTGATAATTGGAGTTGTTTTATTAGTCAGATCGAATAAAAAAAAGAGAAAAACATACGATAATTTCTCAAATTATTAATTTTTTTTTTCTATACTTTTTTTCTAGCTTTTAAATATAGGTTTGAATTAAATCACTAAGGTTTTTAGATAATTTGGGTAAATGTTTTTCAATTTTATCGAGATTTAACTCCTTTTCCATAAACAGTAACAGATATAGGTTATGTTTTTCAACTGCAATTCTTTTAAATATTATCTTTTTTGATTCATCAGTTATTCCGGAAGAAACTAAAAAATCTTGCTTTAGTAGTTTAAATTCTTTAAAGGTTTTATATAAGGTTTGAAAATGTGGAGCTGAAATTTCAAAAAGTTTTTCAGAAACACCGAGTTGAGAAAAATTCGATAATATTATTCCATTTTCGTTAAGTAAAAGTATTGCATCTGAGTTTATTTTCTTCGCAAAATGTTTTAATTGATTTTCAAATAATTCTCTATTTGGAGATAATTGTGATAATCCATAGGAATAAGCTGATATTAATGAAAATCCATCGAATATAGAAGTTTCAAAAATCTTTATGAAAAACTGTTCAGAAATTTCGTTGATTCTTTCAACTAGTTTTTTAATATTATTTCTAATATCTGCTAAATCTCTTAGATCGGGGTCATATTTATTAAGACACACAACAATTGGAGGGAATTCTTCTAATTCTATAAGTGATCCAATTACCTTACTAAACAGTTCAATAGACTCGTTCATTCTTGATATATCTTGAACATCAATAAAATAAAAGAGTAAATCTACATTAAACAAGTATATTTTTCGTTGTTCAAGAAACTTTTCTCGGTATGTCTTTTGACCGCCTAGATCCCAAACAGATATGACAGAAGAAGAAATTTCTTCAAATATCTTTTCTTCGCTTCTCGCTATTCCTTTCGTTGGAAGTGTTTTAATAATTTCGGAATACCGTTTCTTGACGGCGTGAAGAAAACTTGTTTTTCCAGCACGATCTAACCCAGTCATAAGAATTTTAATTTGTCTTTTTAAAGAAAAAGGATCTTTTATCTCGCTTGTAAACTCGAACAATTTTTCTTTTAAATCGTTCATTACAGTCTTATTATCCTCTAAAGTTTTAGCCATTTGAACTTTAGTGGCAGTACTATCTATTATAACCCTGAGGTATTTCATGTTTTCGTAGAAAAAAACCCGATCGTCCTCATCAATCAAAATGGTTATAGTAGCAGCTTTAGCATTACCCCTTGCAGTTGGATCCATTATTAAAAAGAAATAAGTTAAACCGTTTAATTTTAAATCTGGAAAGGGTAAAATCCCAAAATAATTTACATCGTCAGTAGTATCGCCGTTTTGATATACTGTATCACCCATCAAGAGGGAGATAGTTTTCATAGCAATCAATAACCTTGAAGATTCGTCCATTGTTTCTGGCCAATATATTATAGGCGTTGGTCCATCATCGTTAAACAAGCTTAAAACGATCGACTTGATAATGTTATTCTTTGTTTTTGACATAATTCTATAGAATCCATTGATTTTCGTAAAGATTTAGCTGCTTTTAAATCATGAAATAAAATTATACTTTTCCTAATTCTTCTCGTCTGATTTAAAATATTATATTATTCTAATATATTAAGAAAGAATTTTTAATTAAATATTTATTTTTTAAAGAAAATAAAGAACTTTAGTAAATTATGAAAAGCACTGTTAAACTAATAGTAATCGTTGCAACGGTTTAATAAATTATTAGAGTAGAATTTTAGTGGTATTTTATTAGAATTAATAAAAAATTAATAATAGCTTTTATTGAGAATGATTACTTTCTTAACTAATATCATCAATAGTCAATTTCGTTTTATATTATGTTTGAAGAAAAAATATATAATTCTTTACCTAAGGTACATTACAAAGATAAAAAATCAGGGGTCGTGAAAAAAGAAAAATTTGATCCCAATAGAATTTACATCTCATTACTAAAGGAAACAGAACTTACTAAGCAAGAAGCAGAAAAAATAACTCTTGAAGTATTTCGATTTATTACCTCTTCAAATCTTAAGATATTAACCGCACCCCTCATAAGAGAATTAGTTAGTTATACTCTATTAAAATTTGGATTCGAGATTGCTCGTCTGCAGAATACGAGAATAGGCTTTCCTTATAAAGATCTAGAGGAAAAAATTGCAGCATGCAGTGATATAAATGAATTAAAGGAATTTATTTATTCAGGTGTTATATATGAATTCAAAGAAGTGAGGAAATTAATTGAAGCCTCAGATAATTCTAAATGATTTTAACTATATAATCATTATATCAATACTCTCTTTCTATTATTTTAGCCTTTTACCATAAATTAAATTATGTCTGAATTGTATTCAAACCCTTCTTTGAAACAATTTTTCCTAGAAATTTACAATCTTCTGAAGGAAGGTGATTCTGAAGTTACCGAATTATGGTTTGAGGTTTCAGAAATTGAATTTTTAAAGAATTTTAGCGATTTAGAACTCCGTGAGTTTTTAGGTAGGTTCGATTTTATTTCAATTCAGAAAGGAAATTACATTGAATACATTGTGATAAATAAAATTATTTTTATTATTCAGTGCATTCAATTTTTAGAGTTAGATGTTAGCCATTTGTCTAATTTATTAGATTTCCATGGATTTGAATCGTTGATTCAGGAGATTTTATCTCAAAACAATTACAGAACAACTAAAAATTTTAGGTTTTCAGATAAATCGAATTTAAAGTATGAAACCTCTCAAAAACGATACGAAATTGATGTTATTGGTATTTATCGAAGTTATATTCTAATAATAGATGCTAAAGAGTGGAAAAGAAAAGATTCTTATAGCGCAATGAATAAAGCAGCTAATCTGCAATATCAAAGAGTGATCGCTTTAAAAAATAATACTGAAACGATTTCAAATTTAATTCAGAAACTGCTAGGAATGAGTTTTAGCGTTCAAAAAAGACTTCCATTTACTCTAATTCCAATTATGGTATCATTAGAAACTAATTGGATAAAGATTAATGAAAATTCTATACCTTTAGTTGGAATATATAATTTAAATTCTTTTTTACAAGAATTACCGGTTAACTTACAATATTTTAAAACAGAAAAAGTTTCAAAAATAATCGCTCAGAAACGTTTATTCTAAAATCCAACTTAAATTTTTTAATATGATAATCCTAAATACTTACTTACTTGTTTCTTAACTATAGATACAGCAAAATGAATAATTCCACTTTTTACTCTAGGGTGTGAAAGGATTATCAAAATCATATCATTTCCTAATGTTTCTTTAGACCCAATAGGGGCAAGATCTAAAACCCCATTGGATCCCCTAATGGAAATGTTCATTAAAGTCCCCGCGCTTAATCCATCAATAATATCATCACCAATCATAGATAAATTTTGACCAATAGTGGCAAAAAGAGAATCAGAGATCCTCGAACTACTTGCTGAAGCAAGAATTGTACCATCTTTCTTAATAATAGCAGAAGCTTCAATGTGCAAATCTAATTTCAGGAGATCTTTTAAAATTTCGCTCATACTTGAAGGGGGGATGACCTCTTCTGGCTTTTTTTTAGTTTTCTCTTCTTTATGAATTGAATTCAGTGGTTTTACTGTAATTTTTTTTGAAAGAAAAGAGAGAACCCTTGTCATATCGTCTTCTAACTGCTTCTGTTTTAAAAGAGAAGAGTCTAATTCGTGAGAAGAAATAGGAACAGCTTGAGATATCGTGGATTTTGAATCCGTCGTCTTCTTTGTTCCTGTAGGATGTCCATATATTCCTTTATCTGCTATTATTGAACCCTTGAAAGGTTGAGGTGTGATTTCTTGCAATATTTCAACTTTATCATTTTCATTTTGATTACTAAATATACTCTCTATGTCATCTTCTAAAGAATCCGCTTCAATTTCATCATTAACTTGAGGAATTTCGTGAAGATCCAAGATTTCTGGTTTAATAAGAATTTTCTTCTTAGATACTTTTTTTTGAAGTGTATCTACTTGCTTTTCTTTTTCAGGTGGTGCCCTCTGTTCTTTAATTTGTTGTTTTTCTGTTTTTTTCGAAGTTATTTTCATCCTCTGAGGTTTCCTAGAAATTGGAAGCAATGCACCACAAGTTCTACATATATGTCCATTTGTTTCGTTGTTTGTAGTCCCACAGTTGGAACAAATAATCATGTTATTTATCTCTTCTACCAGTTGTTAAAATCGAAAATATTTATTTCATAAACTTTTAGCTTTAATAGTAGTAAGATAATACAATTTTATTAATATTGACATAAACAAAAATAAAAAATAAAAGAGTTAGCTGTATAAAATTTCCTTTAATAGGTTAGAAAAACTATCTATATCTTCTTTATTTATATGTGTATCTTGTTTAAGCATGAGAATATAATAAGGATTAATACCTTCTTTTAAAGAGAGCTGTTTGAATAAAAAATTTCTGCCAAATCTTTGAACAACCATTAGATTTTCTTCATCCTTACGGCTAGGTTGAACTTCAGTAAAAACGAAGCTATCATTAAGGGTTAGAAAATAAGGAGTACTTGCCGATAATAAGTTTTTAATCTCTTCATCTTTATAATAACTTCCTATGATTAAAGAATTGTCATCAAGTAAAACAATTCCATCAGAATATGTTTTTTTGCCGAATTCGATAATTGTTTTTTCAATTAACTCTGACTTTGAATATAAAGTCAATAGGATCTCTGACATTGCTTTTATAATCGAAGGAAGATCGTAGATACTTGTGTTATAATAAAAGATTTGTTTATATTCCACATTGAGTTTTATCTTTTCTTTTATTTCTAATTCGAGATTTTTCATTTCGTTTAATGCGTTTCGTTTTAACGCAGGATCGTATTTATGAAGAAATACGTAAATAGGTGGCGCAATCTCGAGTTTTTTAAATTGTTCTACTACATCCTTTAAATAACTTATAGCTTCGGGTAATCTAACTCGATTTTGAACATCTATTACATAAATTGCTACTTCTGTATCATCGAAATATTTACCAGGATTTTTTAAATAAGAAATTCGATAAGACATTTGTCCTCCTAAATCCCATTCTGCGATTTCTTTTCCCATGAACTCGAATATCCGCCTTTGAGCTCCACGGGTTGGTTTTAGGAACGCGATTTTGGAGAATTCACGTTGTATTCCGTAGATAATTGTTGTTTTACCCGCGTTGTCTAAGCCTGTAAATAGTAATTTTGATGCCGAGACAAGTTTCTTTTTATCCTTCTCATCTTTAGTTAAATATTGAATTGTCAAAATAGTTACACCTTGAGATAGACAAAGTATTTTTTGTATATATTCTTATGTAAGATAATATTGCAATCTTTCTTATAAAATTATCTTTAACTTATATATTTAAAATTTTAGCTAATTTTAAAAATCATACGGAATATCCTTCTAAAAACAAATCATCTTATTTAATATTTTATAAGCTTTACAATTTTTAGAACTCTGATGGCATGTCATAGATAATATCACGATTAGATTTAAAGATTTCATTTAACTTATCAACCACTTCCTTAGCCGATTTTGCTCCATATATAGTATCACTTCTTCTATCGTCAATTTTAGTACCAGCTATTTTCGACGACCAACCAATAATATCCCCTGTTAAAGCAATTATAGGTTTACCATAAATCCATGCAAAACAAATTTCAGATAACGTACCCGCTTTCCCTTCTATAGCAACACAAACATCACCACTAAGGACAACAATAATATTTCGTGCTTGAGAAAAAGGGACTGGAATTACAAGATCTACGTACTTGTTTGCTTTACTTTTGTCTTCAAAAGGGATAATTCCTATTGTAAAACCCCCTTCTTTCTTCGCCCCTTTACAAACAGCCTCCATAACACCAGATAGGCCTCCACAAGAAATCGCAAAATGATTTTTGGCTAATAATTGCCCCAATTCAATTGTTAATTCTTCTGTGGTTCTATTTATCTCACTTGTTCCTATAATTGAGATAATTCCCTTATAATCTTTTTTAAAATCAAAATTCATTAAATATCAACATCCTTTTTTATAAATTTCATTGTTAAAATTCTACAACTTTAATTGAACCGTTATCATCGTTAATAATTAATTCCGATTCATTCCTTATCTTTCCAATTACTGCAGCAAACATGCTATGATCTCTAAAAATCTTTAACACATCTTGAAATGTCTTATCAGGTGCAGTTAAAATATAAGAGGTTGTTAAAAACATTTCCACATAGTTCTCTAGATCATATCCTATTTCTACTAGTTTTGGAGGTATTACGATTTTATTAACATTAATAGTCGCTCCGACTTTAGAATATTTAATTAATTGTAGAATTGTGCCGAAAATTCCCCCGTTTGAAATATCTTTTGAGGAATTTGCAAGATGGCGTCTAGCAATGATATTCATAGCTAATCTTTTATTTAAAACTTCTTCAGATGATTTGTGCGTAACTGTGTCCCAATGTAAATTACTTGCTCTACCAAGTTGTCCATCAAAATCGCATGCTAAAATGATATTATCTCCTCCTAGAGCATTATCTGCAGGAATATAGTCGCTCTTTTTAATTTCACCTATTATTGTGGAACTTAATTCATAATAGTCTTTCATATGGGTATGACCTCTTATTATAGGAACTTTAAACTTGTTTGATCCATTACAGATTCCACTAATCATTTTTTGGCCGATCTCATGTTCTTTAAAAGAGATTATAATGGTAGCAGCTAACGGTTTCCCACCACAAGCGTAAATATCATCAACTCCAACTAAAATAGAACTAAATCCCGCACCAAAGGGAAATTGTTCAATATAACTCGTTTTTATTCTATCAGTGGTTACCAAGGTGTACATTTCGTTATTGTTGTCAATAGCTGCAGAATCTTGCCCTATATCTGAAAAGATACGAGAACTCTTAAAAGATTTCGTGTTAATGAAATCAACAATAGGATTAAGTTCTTCTTTTTCCAGAATTTTTTTGTTATTTCGTATATAATCGGCAATTTTTTCAAGCATTATCGTACTAGAATAAAGCTATATATAATTAAATTTCCTACCTTTTATTATTAGAAAATAATATACCAGAAACTCCGGCTAATGGATAAATTAATTGAATCCTCAATCATCAAAGGAATGGTCTTA
>JBHLLM010000104.1:0-8574 GCA_048885575.1 Candidatus Hermodarchaeota archaeon | reverse complement strand
GATTTAAGTTAAATGTTTTCTTATGATTTTTCAACAAAATGTAAACATATAAATCTATGCTTTTTGTAATATTAAATCGAGATTTTGGCGTAAAATTTATAAACTCGCGTAAGATTTCTTTTTAAATTAAATTTGTGATAAGAATGAAAGAAAAAGGGAATAAAAGATTAGAAGAATTCCTTAAAGGCTGAAATAACTAGTTCTGGCTGGTCATGCATTACCCAATGCGATGAGTTTTCGGCACGGATAATTTTTAAGTCGTCTATATAATCAGATAATCCATCTAAAACTGTGGGTAATACTGCAATATCTTTCATACCATGAATTACTAAAGTTGGAACTGTTATTTTTCCTGACCAATCTTCATAACTTTTATTTGCCCTGTAGTAATTTACGCCACATAATACAGCCCCAGGTTGCCCCCACGCTTTTAAATACTGCTCTTTATCGAAATTCGTGAAATCTTTCTTGTTCTTCATCCCTTCAAATACTGCAAATCTCAACCACTTAAAGTCATCCTTAAATAGGAATTTTTCTCCCTTGGGTTTATAAAATTCGAATATATAAAAACTCGCTTTTTGTTGTTCTTTATTTGTTCTCAATTGTTTCTGGAAAATTTTCATATGAGGAGCGTTCAATATTGCTAGCTTATGTAATAAGTCGGGATACTTTTCAGCAAACGCCCAGGCAACAACACCTCCCCAGTCGTGTCCTGCGAGGAAAACTTCTCCTAAGTTTAAGTTTTCGATTAAACCCTTGATGTCATCTATTAATAGCTCATTTTTATAATTTTTCACACCCTCAGGTTTGTCTGACAAATTATATCCTCTCATATCTGGTATAATCAATTTGAAATCATTTTTGAGACCCGGAATTACGCTTTTCCACCCATACCAAAAATCTGGAAACCCGTGAAGTAGGATTAAGGGTGGACCCTTTCCAATTATCATTGTATGTAGTTTAATTCCATTGGTTTCTATAAATTTCTCCTCAAGTTCATCAAATAATTCCATTTTTATTTATCAATTTTATATTATGACTAAATTATGTTCTAATGACTTTCCTTAAATATAAATTAGATTCTTAGAAAAAATAGAAGTTGAATTATGGTATAATTTAAAATTGTAAAGAGAAATTAAAATATAAAGAGTTTTCTAAAAAAATTTTTTATTAGTTTATCCAAAATAAATATTAAAGGAATCCTCGAAATCCTTCATAAGCGGATTGTTAAGTTCAGCGAATTTATAACTCCCAGTTGGCAGTTTTTCTTCTTTCGAAAAATGTTTCTTAAGAGAGCTAGCAAAATCACGCGCACTTAAACTTTTTTCTTCGGCAAATTTAATTTCGCCAAAATATTCCAAGTATTCAGGTGTTGAGATAGTCATTTTTATGTTCACTTATTTCCAAGTTGTTTACTTTTTACTCAAATAAGTATTAATATAAAATAGTTAAATTAGTATATAAATGTTTTCCTAATCTTGCAATGGGTAAAGATTCTTAGTTTTCACCGAATCCCCATTCACTGAATGAATGTTCATTTATTTTATGTTGATCTTAAGTATTCGACAAAAAATAAAAGAAAAATAGCAAAAAAGCACTTTTTCAATAACCAATTTCTGATGAACTGATTTAGAAGTATCAATATGAGAAAATTTGAATTCATTTATTTATTCTAGCAGCATCAAAGTAATACTTAAATGCCATAATTACAAGTGGGATTGGACCCCCAATTTCATCGAGATTATAGTCTTCAGGTTCAAATCTCAATCGAGAACCTATAATAATCCGTTTATCGTTTATTTTAAGTTTGATGAATGGCGAATAATCATAAGTCATGATAAAACCGCAAATAGAGGTATATTAGAAGTCCTTGAATCTAATACTTACCACTTTCATTTTGAAAACATTGGTGATACAGGAGGGGGATATCTTGATTTTGAGGTAAAAGTGATAAAAAGGATTCCACTCTCCTATGTCTTAATAACTCTTGCGATAATCTCCTCTATTTCTTTAATCTCTCTCATATCAATTCAATTAAAAAAAAGTTGAAATCTGATTAATTAAGATTGCATTCACTTTTTTATTTCTAGAGTAAAAATAACAAATATAAAATCTAAAATTGAAAAGTAAAGTAATATATTTTAACATAACTAACAATTTTTTTTGAATTGTTCATGATTTTTTGAGTTGACAACATGTGGCTTTGAGAGAAAAAAAGTCTGATATAATAAAAAAGCAAAAGAGGGATCTGTTTATAATAACCGCTCTATCTGTCTTTGAAGAAAAAGGATTTAATAATACTCGTGTTAAGGATATCACGAAGCGGGCTAATACGAGTGTAGGGAACTTCTATAATTACTTTAATTCAAAAGAGGATGTAATCGAAGTATTAATTAGTGGATTAGCTGAACTTATGATCAGTAAATTCAGAGAATTGTTTGTTTATTTCGAAGAAAACAGAATTCCTCCAATCTCTGCAGTTAAGAATCTTTTTCGAGAGTATGCCAAGATGTTCAGAGAAAAAAAAGAATCGTTCCTGATTTTTTTTGAACAAATGGGTGGAATGGACCAAAAATACCGAGACAAAAGAAATGAGATTCTTGACAATTTTACATATGAAGTAGAAAAAATTATTTTAAAACTAATTAAATTCGGAGCTCGTGATCAAAACCCTAAAGTTACTGCTCGCGTTTGGACATCTACTGTTCTTGGAGTCTTTATTTGGTGGATTCGGACTGATTTTGAGCTTGAAGAGGAAGAACTTATTGGAAATTTAACTGATGTTCTCGTTAAAGGGACGATGTCAAATTAAATGAATGAACAATTTAGCACAACAGTCATAAATATAAGCAACCAATTTTAATAATACTTGGGAAATTCTTACTTTAAAGTTGTTGAGTGTGATGTAAATTGAATAGAGAAATTGATGATAAGACTTATTTGAAATATTTACTCCAATCTTTAAATTTAGACGAATTGAAACAGACATGTAGAGATTTTGGAATAAAGGGATATTCAAAGTTTAAAAAGTCAGAAATTATTGATTTCATACTAGATTCATTTGCGGAAGAAGAACTAAAGGAGTTCTTAAACCAAAAAGAGTTAGACATCATTTCGAGTGAAATTGATCTAGCAATCAAAAAAATTAATGGTGAAGATCGAGAAACGATTGTAACTATTAAAGTTGTAAACGAAAAGAAACATGAAATCGAATTGAAATTCAAAGGCTTTAATTGGGAATCGAGTTCGTATTTGGCTATAACCTCAAAAAACATTAACGACCCAGAAAGAGATTGTGATTGTAGAGTTGGCTCAAATATGGGATTCTGTAATCATTTTTGGATTGGATTTATTTATTCCTTTAAAAAAAATTATTTTAAATTATCAGATTGGAAAACAACCGCTTTACCTAAAGATTTCGCGAAAAAAGTGGAAAAGATTGTTATTAAGGACGGTAGTTTAATTAATGAAGGGACTCCAAGTTCCCTCCTCGCAAGTCACAAGAGAATAACCATTTACGACGCAGAAATAACAGATATTGAAGAGAAAGAAGATGACTTTCAAGGGAATATAACCAAATATTATCTATTAACCTTAAAGAATATTGAATTTGGACCCCAACTACAGAAACAAAGCGATTATCGAAAAGAAAACATCGAGAACTTGGATGATTTAAAAATAAGGGTAAGTGAAAACTTGTTTTCTAAGGACAAGTATAAATTGGGGGATAAAATCTCATGTAATGGTTCAGTAAATAAAGATAGAATGCTAGGTTTTATGCTGAAAAGGGTTACAGGGCTGAAGAAAAAGTAAGGTAGTTGATAACAGTGGAAAGGCCAAAATCGGGATTTATTAACGACCAAAATGTAATTTTGAGTACTGACTTCTACGAATTAACCATGGGTGCAGCGTATTATCAGTATAACCTTGATAACAATATCAAAGAGAAGGATGATATCGCTGTTTTCGATCTTTTCATAAGGAAATATCCAAAAAATCGGAATTACTTAATTTTTGCTGGTTTGGAGCAAGCGATTCATTATCTGGAGATCGCACGATTTACCGAAAAAACAATTGAATTTTTAAGAAAAAAAGATGTTTTTAACAAAATCGATTCCAGCTTTTTTGACGAATATTTGCCGAATTTCAAGTTCAAATTAGATGTGTGGGCAATGAAAGAAGGCAATTTCTTTTTTCCTAACGAGCCTATAATGAGGATTCAAGGTCCGATGTTCCACGCTCAATTAGCTGAAACTTATTTACTGAATGTGATTAATTATCAAACGCTAGTAGCATCAAAAGCGTCTAGAATAAGAAATGTAGCTCAAGACAAGATACTTTTAGAGTTTGGGACACGAAGATCTCACAGTCCTCTTGCTGGAGTTTATGCCGCAAGAGCTAGCTTTATTGCGGGATTTAATGGTACGAGCAATGTAATAGCAGATATCGAACTTGGTGTTAATTCTAGCGGGACGATGGCTCATAGTTTTGTCCAAAAATTTGATAGCGAAATGGAAAGTTTCGATGTTTATTATAATATCTATGAAGATAATTCTATTCTTTTAATTGACACCTACGATACAGAAAAAGCAGCTAAAACTATTTCTAAATTTAAAAACTCTATAAGGGCTGTAAGAATAGACTCAGGTGATCTAGTTGAGCATTCAAAGAATGTTAGAGAAATTCTAAATGAAAATGGATGTGAAAAAGTGTTAATAGTTGCTAGTTCTGATTTAAATGAATATAAAATTAGGACGATTCTTGAAAGAAATGCACCAATTGATGCTTTTGGAATCGGTACTGAATTAGCTACTTCTCGTGATGACCCTACTATAGCAGGCGTATATAAATTAATAGAATATAATCATAAGCCTAAAATTAAAATAAGCGAGGATAAATTAACATACCCTGGTAAAAAGCAAATCTACAGAATTTACAATAAGCGAGGAAAGTTCAAGGAAGATGTATTAATGTTAGACTATGAACAAGCCCCTTCAAATTCAGAAGCACTTCTTACTCCTATTATGAAAGAAGGCAGTCTAATAAAAAAATTACCCGATTTAAATAATATCCAGCAATATTATTATGAAAACATTAAAAATTTACCAGAGAAATATAAAGCATTGGAAGAGAATCACATTTTTCAACTTAAAATTTCTAGTAAATTGCATGATCTCACATCCATATTAACTGAGAAATTTACCTAACCTTTATTTTAGATTTAAGATGATCAATAGATAATAAACGAAAATTGTAGTTTTATTGGTATGAGTACTAATTCTTACGAAAAACTAAGGTTATTCCTTAATGAATTTCCAGTAGGCTTCCGTAAAACTCAATCTGGAGTTGAGATTGAAATTCTAAAGCGTCTTTTTACCGAAGAAGAAGCTGAGTTGGCTACATTCCTAACTATAAGACCCGAACAAGCCCATAGCATTGCGAGAAGATCAGGTAGGAATTTAGCGGAAATAGTTGATAAACTTGAATCAATGGCGAAAAAAGGACTCATTTTTCGATTGAGGAGGGACAACAAGACTCTCTATAATGCTACTCCTTTTATGATAGGATTGTATGAATACTCGGTTAAAAAAATTGATAAAAAATTAGCTCAACTTTTTAAAGATTATTACTACGAGGCAGGACTTGAAGAGATAGGCGCAAGTAATGTTCCTGGTTTTAAAGTAATTCCTTTAGAAGGGACTATTCAGACTGAAACTACACTTTATCCATATCAGATGCTTGAAAATTCAATTAAGAACGCAAGAGTAATATCGGTAGCTGATTGCGTATGTCGAAAAGAAGCAAAGTTGCTAGATGAGGGATGTGATCATCCTATGGAAACTTGTTTAAGTTTTGGAGTTGCAGCAGAATACTATATAGAAAATGGTATGGGCAGAAAAATAACAGCAGAAGAAGCTATTCAAATTATTAAAGATACGGATGAGTCTGGGTTAGTTCATGCCGGAGTAAATTCAAAACATCTTTCAAATATCTGTAACTGTTGTCCTTGTTGCTGTATCTCTATGAAGGGCATGACTCAATTTGGACAGGATAAGCAAAAGTTCATGAATGCTATATTTGAATCAATTATCGATGAAAGTGTATGTATTTCTTGCGGTAATTGTGTTGAAAGGTGCCCCGTAAAAGCTATAACTATAGAAGATTATGCATTAGTGAATAGGGATTTATGCCTTGGATGCGGCTTATGTGCTAGTGTCTGTCCAGAGGAGGCTATTAGTTTAAAACCAAGAAAAGATGCTGAGGAACCATTTAACAGAGTACTTGAAATGGGAGCGGCAATTCTGGAAGCAAAAAGAAAAGAAGGCAAATTCTAATAATTTTTCTTTTTAAATAGATCAAACAGAATAGCTAAAGGAGCTGTGAGTTTATCTTTTAAAACCTATTACTAACTTTAATATTATTAATAATAGATATTATCTGAAATAATTTAAATAGCTTAAATCGTATTTTTTTTTATTAGTAATTTTATGGAGAAAATTTAAAATGTATCATTTAGACGGAACAGATGTTTTAAACGAGAAATACTATAGAAAGACAGCATCCGTATGCCCTGAATGTCTTCAACGGATAGATGCAGTAGTCCAAGAAGAAGACGGCAAAATTTTTATGGTTAAAAATTGTCCCGAACACGGAGATTTTAAGGATATTATTAGCTCGAACGCAAAATATTACAAGTGGACACATTTTCAAATGAAAAACAAGGATGGAACCATTGCGTGGCAATTTGAGAAAGACGGTGAAGCAAATCCTGCCGATTGTGCTTCAGATGACGAAAGGGGTTGTCCCTATAATTGTGGACTTTGTAATGAACACTTATCTACTTGTTCCTTAGCCCTAATTGATCTTACAAACCGTTGTAATTTTAATTGTAATTTCTGTTATGCGAATGTTCAAAAATCGGGGTATTTAGTTGAACCCTCTTTAGAAGAAATCGATAAGATAATGAAACACTTTAGAAGTAAACCGATTCCTGCTCCTGCAATTATGTTCACGGGCGGTGAACCTACTGTTCGAAAAGATTTTCCTGAAATTTGTAAAATGGCAAAAGATAACGGTTTTAAAGAAGTTATTGTTGCGACTAACGGATATGGATTCCAGAAAAAGGATGGTGGGCTTGAGTGGACTAAAAAAGTGTATGAAATGGGTTTAGATACATTATACCTACAATTTGATGGAATCAATAACATAACGTACGAGAAAACGAGGAGTATTAAGAATTTAATGCCGTATAAAATGCGTGTAGTAGAAAATTGTAGAAAAGCGGGCTTATCGTCAATTAATTTGGTTGCTACTATTGTAAAAGGGATTACTGATATTGAGGTTGGTAATATAATACAATTTGCTCTCGATAATATTGATGTAGTTAGAGGGATTACATTTCAACCAGTGTCTTTATGTGGTAGAATTACAGCTGAAGAAATGGGTGAACTGAGGATCACTAACGCTGATGTTATTCAAGAGATCGAAAATCAAACTGGTGGAAAGATAAGAATGGACGAAGCGTGGTATCCTTTAACCACTATAGTTGAATTCGGTAGACTTATAGCTTATCTAGCTGAAGTTGAACCAGTAGAATTTACTTGTTCGCCTGATTGTGGCTTCGCAACCTATTTGGTCGTGGATCCCGATACGAAAGAAATGGTTCCTATTATGGATTACTTCGATCCTCTGAAAATTATCGATTTCGCTAACCGATTTTGGGAAAAAGTAAAACATAAAGAAAAGCAACCGATTAAATTCTTTGAAGGAATATTGGGGGATATGGGTAAAACCTTAGATAATGGTCTTAACTTCTTAGATAAAACGCAACTCAGAGCCAGATTCCTATTAGGGATGCTTCAATACACTAAGAAACCTGGGAAGCTTATGGAAATGTTCAGTAGATTATTAATGAATGGCGATTGGGAAAGTATTAGTTCATTTACTCACGGAACACTTCTTCTCTCAAGCATGCACTTTCAGGATGGATATAATATGGATATTGAGCGTGTCAAGAGATGTATTGTACACTTCGGCGTGGCTATGCCTGATGGTTCAGTTAAAGAAATCAGTTTTTGCACGATGAATACTCTTCATCGCGAAAGTATAGAAAAACAAGTAGCAAAAAAGATTACGAAGAAAATTACAGAGGAATTCGATACTAGTACAGGACAAACTAGAGAAGAAATAGAGCAAGAAGTAGCCCAGAACGGGGGCATAAGAAAGGAGGAATAATTACTAGGTGACTATAATATGGTTGACGAAGTAATCGAAACTAAAGATGGATTGAAACTCCGTAAATTAGTTGAGTTGAAAACGACTACAGCAGAGGAGTATCAAAATGCTATGTTGGATCGAGTGGAATATTTCAAAAAACAAAACCAGCAAAAGTCCATTTTTAATAGCACGATTCAAAATACAGTAGTCCAGAGTCTGAGTACAATCTTAGATCTAAAAGTCCAAGCAGAGAAAGCCCTTGGTGAAGAAAACATGAAAAAAGTTCACGATTTTCTGGATAAATTCTTATTATTTGGTCTTTAAATCTTTTTTTACTAATTTTTTAATCTTATTTTA
>JBHLLM010000103.1:0-8598 GCA_048885575.1 Candidatus Hermodarchaeota archaeon | reverse complement strand
ATCTTGAGCAAGCTACTATGACAGCATCTTGAAATTTGTCATCAATTCTTAAATACTTTTTTAATACTCCTTCCTCAACAAAGCCACACTTTTTAAACATTTTAATAGATCTTTCGTTTGGTATGGCGATATGTGCCTCAAGTCTGTTCAAGTTTAAGTGGTTAAATGCTATTTTTTTAATTAACATAATTGTTTTTGAACCTAATCCATGATCCCAATATTGGGGAAGAATCCAAATCCCTACTCCAGAACGCTGATGATACCAATTTATGGCCCAAAGACTTACTGAACCGATTCTTGTTATAGTGCGATAATCTCTGATTTCTATAACATAATTAAATTGAAGAAATTTATCCCACGATCTTATATAATTTTTTACTAGTCTTTTTGAGTGATTTAAAGATCGTAGTGGTCCTAAAGAGAGATAATTTGTCATTTCTCTTTCTTTTAGGCTCATATAAAAAAAAGAAATATCTTTCTTAGTAACTTTTCGTAAAAAAAGATTACCATCGCTGATTTCTTCTATTAACTCGGTATCTTCCATTATTTAATTAATAATCAATCTAGAAAAATAAAATTTGAGTAAAAATAAAATAAAAAAAAAATAATTACAACCCTTTGAAATGAGGGGTGTCTTTTACCTTTCGACTTCCATTGCATACTTTACAAGTTGTACCGTCCTCAAATTTTCCTTTACCGCCACAGTTTGGACATTTTACTTTCCTATTAAAAGCCATTATTCCTTCTTTAGCATCAAAGGATACTTGGTTGATCCCAAAACCCATCTGTTCCATAATTAACCCTAATTGCAGATTCCTGGTTCCAAACTTAACACACTTTTTTATTACAAATAATGCGGTAGTCGGAGCATCACCAAACCACTTAGCTTTTTCATGTACAAGTTTTTCAAACTCGTCTCCCGCAGGCGCACTCCATGAAGCTAAGCCCCAATCTACTGCAGTTTGTCCATCAATTGGTTCTCCGGTCATAGCCATCCACATAGCTCTATTAGTCCCTATTCTTTCGGCCATCCTAGTTACTCCTCCATTCGCAGGAAAAATACCTCGATGAATTTCTGGAAACCCAAGTTTAGATCGAGGGGTTACTATTACAAGATCGCAACATAACACTAATTCGCAACCACCACCATACGCAAATCCATCAACTGCGGCAATTAATGGTTTTGCGAATTGTTCAATTTCATCATATTCGCGGTGTCTAATTCTCATTGCTAATGCCATGTGCCAAGTAATATTAGGCTTTAATCCAGGACTAAAAGCAGCTGCCAAATCTGCGCCAGCAGAAAATGCTGGTTTCTTTGTAAAATCTTTAGTACCCCGTAAAACAACAGCTCGAACGCTGTCATCAATTTCCATCATTCTTAGAGCTCTAGCAATTTCAGAGACTGTTTGTTCTGTTAAAGCATTTAGCCTATCAGGCCTATTGATCGAAATCACAGCATAATTTCCATCAATTGTGCCTTCTCGAACAACTACACCTTGATCATTCACTTTTGTAGGCCATTCAATTTTAATATGTTCAAATTCCTTACCTGACATTCATACTAACCTCTTCAAATATCTTTTTTTAGTTTTCTTTAATTCACCTAAAAATTAGATTTGTGAATATTTAGTATTAATCCTTTAGTAATTAAAAACTTTCAAATTTTGCATTTTCTAAATTTTATTGATTCTTCAAATGCAATGTAGATATTAATTAATATGAGAGAAAAAAAAGAGAAAAATAAAAGAATTGATATTTAGGGATTTTGCTTACTTTCTCATTTTAACAAAATCTCCAGATTTCATCAACTCACAAGGTCTAAGATAGTCTTTACCAGTCTTGGTTGCTAAATCTTCTAGAAGATTTGACCACTTTTCAAATTGGTTTTTACCCCCACCAAAAGGTCCGGGAGTGTTCATTCCGGCCATATTCGCATCGTCAATCACTTTGTATCCTGTAACGACTTTTTCTTCTAATAGGCGACACCCTTCATTTAGCATAATTGCCATCGAATTTTCTACACTAAACATTCCAGCTTTTTGAGATTTATCTATTTTAGGTCTGCCTGCAGACCAATCAAAAAATCCGTGTGGTGATTTACGTCCAAGTTTATTTTCTTCGACCATCTTTGTGATTACTTTCCCTGGTTTAAAATCAGGAGATAATGTTTCTGCGTAATAATTACCTACATGAAACATAGTATCAATCCCAACATAATCTGCAAGTTCGCAGGGACCCATTGGCATTAATCCTGCAGCATCAGCATCAATTTGTTCCCATGGTATTCCCTTTTCAGCTGCTTTATCGAAAACCCAATTAAGATAGATTTGAACTGGTGCATTCAAGCGATTTACGATAAACCCTGGGCGATCCTTCAAAACTTTTGGAACAAATCTCTTTCCCTTTAAGCAAGGAAGTTTTTCTCCTAACTCCACGCCTACATCCATTGATTCTTCAGAGCTCTTTTCACCTGCAATTATTTCGATTAATCGCATGAGAATCGGTGGATTGAAAAAGTGCATCCCAATTACTTTATCTTCTCTATTTGTTGCGCTAGCGATCTCTGTAATACTCATTGTTGAAGTATTAGTTGCTAGGATGCAATGTGGTGGTGCATTTTCGTCACATGTTTTAAATACTTGCTTTTTAACATCCATTTTTTCAACAACAGCTTCAATAACAAAATCAGCGTTTTTTACTGCATTAGCAAGATCAATTGATTTCTTTAAATTCGCCATCAAACTAGCAGCAGTAACTCCCTCACCTAAACTTCCTTTAGCTTCAAGTTTTTTTAAACCTTCGTCGATTTTAGCAGCACCAGCGTCAACGAACTCGTCTTTAATATCAACTAAGGTAACATTATAACCCGCCATCAGGCAGATCTGAGCGGCATTATGGCCCATTAAACCAGCACCTATCATAACAATGTTCTTAATTTCAACCATTTTTGTTTACCATCCTTTATATTATACTTTTATGTTTTTTAAAATCATATTGCAATATATAAACTAATTCAATTTTTTTTTTAATCTTTGACATTTCGTTTCTAGAAAAGTAAAAATGGGTGATCTATTTGAATATAATTAAACATTTACTCTTTTTTTATGATTATAAACTAAAATGTAAATTAGGTTTAGATTAATAAACAGAAGAGATTTAAATACTTCTTATTATGTAAATATTGAAGAATTCAGTGTTGAAATATAATTTTTTGCTATTTAGTCAGTTAAAATTCTTAGTTAAAAAACAAAATTTGGGGTATAAATTGTGAAAATTGGCAAAGTAAATGGAATACAAATAAAGCTAAACCTTAGCACATTCTTGATAATTGGAATAGTTGGTTTTTCTGCAGCAAATCTTTATTTTAATTTAGTTGCGACGCCTTCTATAATCGAATTAATAACTGTTGGTATTATAAGCGGAGTTATTATCCTCTTGTCTATTCTAATCCACGAGCTAATGCATTCGTTTTTAGCACAGAAATACGGGTTAATCGTCTCAGAAATAGAACTATATCTTTTTGGTGGCGTTTCCAAAATTGAGAAAGAACCAGAATCTCCTAAAAGTGAGATTTTTATTGCGATTGTAGGACCACTCTCTAGTATAATTATTGGACTTTCATTTCTTCTGATATTATTTCTATTTCCTTTTGTATTACCACCTATTCTTTATGTAACTTTGCTCTATACGGGGATATCTAATGTAGGGTTAGGTCTTTTTAATCTATTACCGGCTTTCCCTGTTGACGGGGGAAGGGTTTTGAGAGCAATTCTATGGTCTAGAAAGGGTAGTATTCTATCAGCTACGAAAACTGCTTCACAAGTTGGTAGTATTTTTGCGTATGGTTTAATGGCTTATGGTGTTTTACAATCATTCCTATTTGGAATTTTTAATGGTTTTTGGTTCGTTTTAATTGGTTCATTTTTAAATAAGCAGACTAAACAAGCCTATATTCAAGTTAAAAATGAGTCGATGTTATCGTCATTTTATGCAAGAGAGATGATTAGTACTCCAAGGATGGAGATTCCATTTGATACACTTCTTAGTGATGCTGTGAAAGAATACTTTATGGTCTATAAAAGGAAATATTTCTCAGTTATCCAAGGAGACAAAATCGTTGGGGTTATTCATATTAACGATATTAAAAAAATCCCATTTAATCAAAGACATCAATACATTGTAGGATATGTGATGCGAAAAGCTTCTGGATTTCCATCAATAGATGAGAGAGAAACTGGTAATGAAGTTATGAAAAAACTGGTTTTAATGAAAACTAATCCTCATTTGGTAGTGGTTAAACAAACTCATGACGAATATGTGCTTGGTTTTATCGGAGAAGATGAGATAGTTTCAAGTCTTCAGTTTTGTCAGTTAAATCCAGAAAAGTGTTAAGTGAAATTAACTTTTTTTTAATACTATAGATATTTTTTTTCAACATTTTAAAATTATAATTAAGCTTTAATTTGCGTAAAACTTGTTTGATTCATGAAAGATAAAGATAATAAGATCAGAGATGAGAATCTAAGTCAGAGATTAATTGATCCTAATACAGGGAGAGATATTACTGGAGAATATGTCAAACAAAAGTTAAAAGAACTCGAAATTATTGCTGATGATATAATTGATTCTGCTGTTAAAGAATTGAAACAAGATCAAACTAATAAGTTAAATATCTATCAGAAGGCTTATTGGGAAATTCATAATAAACTTGGGATGGGATCTATAGGTCCAGCTACGGCTGTTGCAGGTCCATTAATGGGAAAAAAAAAGCAGAAATTGGCTGAAGCTCTTGAAATTAAATCCAAAGATCTTTTATAATTTCATTTAGTATGTTTCAAGATTTGGATAGAAGTTTATCTCTTCAACACACACATCATTCTCAAGATCATCGTAAAGAAAATTAATTTCAACTTTTTTTAACTTATTACCTAATAATTTTCTAAAAGCCGTTTCGAAATACCCTTTATTAATTCGACAAAATGCTTTACCTGGTTTAAGACTTTTCCTATCTTTATAAGGCTCTCTTAAAAAGCAATAATTCTCTATAATTATTTTAATATAGTTTGAATACTCTTGAACTTCTCTTATTTGAATCGAGTAAAAATCTTTTAACTCAGTCATTAGGATTTTTATAACTTCGAAAACTTCAAAATCATCCTTCTGATATTTCTTTTTTATTATTTCGGCGATCTTTTCTCCTGGTCCTGAGCCCGTTTGATATAACATTGAGAGTAAGCTATTTCTTCCGAATATATCTAGAATCTTAAGTACTATTGATTCAGAGATGATTTCAAATCCTTTTAACGAATTGATATTAGAAATATCATTTTGTATAATTCTATTTAAATTGTTTAAATAATTCTCATCTATACCATTTGTCTTCAAAAAAGAACCTCTATCCTAATTTTTATGGTAACTTGAATTCTACAATTGAGTCAAGAATTCTTTTGCTTTTTACAAGAACTAAAAATCTTACATGTAACATAGATTCTGTTTATTTAAGGTTTCATTTTTTGAATAATTTTCAAATTATAAAAACAAAAAAAATTTAAGAAACATCAAGATGCCTAAGAAAGGCTATGAATAGTATACCACTATGTAGGAGTCGACTATTACTAGGAATGGCAATCGCGTCGTATTGGGCATCTACTAAATCGCCAATAAATATTTCTAAGTGCCAAAATCATTCATTGCAAAGTCATAATTTTTTTAGTCAAAATCTAATCTTATAACTGACTTGTCTGATTTATATTTTTGACTTTCTTAACAAGCAATTCTATATTTTTTTCAACTATCTCCAATATTTCAAAGTATCTTTCTTTCTCAGCCTTGTAAGGATCAGGTATATTTAAATCCATTTTGTCTGCTCCATTGAATTCTTTTAAAGTATATAGCTTGCCTTTTAATGTTTGCTTTAGAACCTTGAACTTATTTTTTATTTTTGTCAGTTGGTATCTTTCCATCCCAATTATAAGATCTTGCTTCTCTATCAACTCTCGCGTAATAGGCTTAGGTTTAAAATCATTCATTTCAATTCCTTTTAATTTAAGATACTGGATAGTTTCTGGTTGAGCGTGATCGAAAGCAATGTGCCAACCAGCAGAATCGAACTCAACTTCTTTTAAATTATGTTTTTTAGCGTAATGTTCAGCTATTTTTTCAGCTGCGGGAGTTCTACATGTATTTGCATAGCAGATAAACAGGATTCTCTTTATCATGTATAGACGAGTCTCACTAAACTATTAAGATTTTAATTGATTAATTTGAATTATTTTGTTTACCATTATTTCAATGTTATCATCTATACAACTAAGAACTTTTTGGTAAGTTGTAGGACTCGTATAATAAGGATCTATGATATCTAATTCTTCTGTTTCTCCATTAAACTCTCTAAGAGTGAAGATTTTTTTTTCTATATCGATGATATTAGAATAAGTTTCTTTAATTTCTAAGGCGTGAGCTTTCTCCATCGTTATAATCAAATCTTGTTTTTCTAGCAATTTTCGATTGATAATTTGGGGGTGAAAGTCAGAGTATTTAATCCCCTTGGCGTTCAAATATTCTTGAGATTCAGGTTGCATATAAGAAAAAGCGTTCATGAAACCGGCGCTTTCGAATTTTAAATTCACTCTTTTCTTATTCGCATAATATCGCGCCAAATATTCAGCTGCTGGAGATCTTGCCGTGTTTCCTAGGCATACAAGTAAGATTTTAGATATCATATTCATCGTCTCATAGTTCTTCGGATTTATTTATCTTGATAATTTTTTCTATTGATTTAATTACGCCATATTCAATTCTTTTTAATATCTCATTGTACTCATTTTCCTCTAAATAGAAAGGATCCTCGATCTCCAAATTCTCTGTTTCACCCGCAAAGTCCAATAATAATGAAGTCTTATCATCTAAATCTTTGAGGGTTCTAAACTTTCTTTTTAATTTTCGGATGTGATACTTATTTTCAAAAGTTAAAATAAGGTCTTGTTTATTTAACAATTCTTCATTAACATCTTTAGCTTTAAAGTCGTCCATTTTGATGCCTTTTGCTTTAAGATACTTCAATGTACCTTGTTGAGGTTGTTCGTAATAGTGGTAGATTCCGGCTGAATCAAAATTGAGTTCTTTTATCTCATTAGCATACTTAGTCATCTGAAGCCATTTTGAAAAATATTCAGCAAATGGACTTCGACAAGTATTGCCGCTACATATATAAAGCACATTCTTTATTTTTGACATTTACTTGAAACTATTTACTTTTTTTCTGTTAACCATTTGAATTTTTATTGATTTTAAAGTAATGGTTAATATAGGTGTAAAAATGTAAATTATTAAAATAAAATTACGATTTAGAAGCAAAATATGAGATTTTAATTTAACTATAATTAATCTTTAAGGACTTAGATATGCGTAAAAAATTTTTTAGAAAAATATAAAGGGAAATTATTATTGTACTTATATAAATTGAATAAACCACACGAATCTTTTGAACACTAAAACTGATTTTCTTATTATTGGAGGGGGTATTTCTGGATTATCGCTTGCTATTAAATTAGCGCGTTTATCTCCAAATGATAAAATTCTACTAATTACAAAGGAAGAATTAGAGGAAAGCAGTACCTTTTATGCCCAAGGAGGGATTGCGTGTGTTTGGAATAATAATGATAGTTTTGAGAAACATATCCAAGACACGCTAAAAGCAGGAGACGGACTATGTAATGAAAGAGTCGTCGAAAGAATTCTAAAGCAAGCGCCAGAAAGAATAAATGAATTAATTGACATAGGGGTTAATTTTACAAGAAATGGAAACGGAGAATACGATCTTGGAAAGGAAGGTGGTCATTCTGAAAGAAGAATACTTCATGTAAATGATCAAACTGGGCAAAAAATCGAACAAAAGCTTATTGAAGCTGTGAAAAAAATTGATAATGTTGAAATTAAGGAACACTGGTGTGCAATAAATTTATATGCAAAAAATTTTGAGTGTTATGGGGCTTATGTACTAGATCAGAACACTGAAGTAATCCACAATATAGCTGCTAAATCCACTATAATAGCTACTGGTGGCGCAGGTAAGATTTATCTTTATACTACCAATCCAGATATCGCATCAGGTGATGGAATAGCTATGGCATACCGTGCTGGAGCGACAATTTCTAATATGGAGTTTTATCAGTTCCATCCAACTTGTCTATATCATCCTTATGCCAAGTCGTTTTTAATAACAGAAGCGATGCGAGGAGAGGGCGCTATTCTAAAAGATATTAACGGAAGGGAATTCATGCATGATTATCATCCCTCAGAAGAGCTGGCACCTAGAGATATTGTATCAAGAGCAATTGATGCAGAGCTCAAAAGAACGGGAGATGATTATGTTCACTTGGATATTGCTTCCTACAGGTCCCCAGATTTCATTAAAAATCACTTTCCCGGAGTATATGAAACATGCTTAAAGTTTAACATCGATATCACAAAGGAACCTATACCTGTTGTTCCAGCAGCTCATTATTGTTGCGGAGGTGTAATGGCAGAAGTGAACGGAACAACAGAAGTTAAAAATCTGTACGTTATTGGTGAGTCTGCTTGCACCGGTTTTCA
>JBHLLM010000102.1:0-8646 GCA_048885575.1 Candidatus Hermodarchaeota archaeon | reverse complement strand
AAAAGTTGCTGAAAACAACTTCTACTCTATTCATCCGTATTATGATATCATTGATAAAGAAATTGTTGACTTTGCTCATAGCTATGATCTTAAAGTTATCGCTTGGACAGTTAACGATAGGGAGATTATGGATAAGTTACTAGAAATTGATGTTGATGGTATTATAACTGATGATATTTCGTTAGCTAACGAGGTAATTGGCAGATAATTTTAACAAAATACCATTTCAATCCTTAATAAAATATTTTAGTCAAGCTCTATTATATTTTTTAATAATTTATACGAATTTTATACATCTTAACAATGTCTACATCACAAGAAGCCTCCATAGATTTCGAAAGATTATTTTTTCCAAGGGTTATTGGAATTATTGGTGCGAGTAACGATCCTGCAGGTGGTGGTTTTTTCGTCAGAGCTATGAAAAACAAATTTCGAGGAAAAACTTATTTGTTTAATCCCAAATTAGCAGGAAAAACCCTATTGGATCAAAAAGTTTATAGCTCAATTTTAGAGATTTCTGATACAATAGATTATGTCATAATTGCTGTCCCGGCAGTTATTGTACCAAAAGTATTAGAAGAAGTCGGTCAAAAGGCGGTTCCCTTTTGTACCATTTTTTCTTCTGGGTTCCGTGAAGTGGGAAACGAAGAATTAGAGAAAATAACACTTCAAACTGCTCGTAAATATAATATCAGAATTATAGGTCCAAATTGTATTGGAGTATACAATCCTAAAGGTGGTCTCTTTTTTGCTTATGAGCAATCTCGAAAATCAGGTAATTTAGGAGGCATTTTCCAATCGGGAGGAATAGCTCAAAATATCTCTCAACTTATTGTATCTTACGGATTGCACGCATCCAAGTTTATTTCAATAGGAAATTCGTTGGATTTATCTCCAGTTGAGTTTCTAGAATATTTTCTAAACGATGAATATACAAAAATCATAGGATTATACATTGAGAACTTAAGATCCATAGAACAAGGTAGAGACTTTATGGATGTTGTTAAGAGATGCAACTTGGAAAAGAAACCTATAATTCTTTGGAGGGCAGGATATGGAGAAGCAACTAAAAAGGCGATACTTTCTCATACGGGAGGATTAGCTGGGAACAACAAAATCTGGAATGCAGTAGGAAAACAAACAGGGTGTTGTATCGTCAGTAATTCAAACGAACTTGCGGCATTAGCTTCAGCTTTTAACTTAACACATCTACCAAGCACTCGTAGAGTTGGTGTCATTGGAATTGGTGGAGGCTCCACAATCGAAGCAATTGACATCTTCGAGCGATTTAATTTAAACATTCCTCAATTATCAGAAAAAACAATTAGCAAAATGAAAAGATTTGTTCCCGATGTAAATACCAACATTTCTAACCCAATTGATCTAGGTGGGATGGGAATTCAACCTAATATTTACTATCGTACAATTCTAACTTTAGATAAAGATCCTAATATTTCTGCTATTATTTTCATAAAAGATCCTGAAAGATTTTCTGGATTTGAGAAATTATTAGACGAATTAGGATACAAGGGACTAGATTTAAATCGGGAATTTATTCGTTACATATCCAAGGCAAAGAGTGTGTGTACAAAACCAATGTATTGCGTTATGTTAAAAATAAACGAGGGATTTGAAGAATATAAAAGTAGGTATAAGTTTAAGCTTAAGTTGCTCAATCGCAATGTTCCTGTTTTTGAATCGCTGGAACTTGCTGGGATTGTTCTTGATAAGCTGAATTCCTATCGAGAATTCTTACAAAAACATGAAAAATACCCAAAAAGTAACAATTCAACTAGGGCTTTTAACTAATGTGGTCAATCTCTATAGGCTTTCCCGGGCTTCCTTGGTAGTAGAATTTGTTCGGCTTTCCTCTCCAATTTTTGTGTAATACCGTATTTGGAAAAATAACATTATTATCTGTAGTCAAGGCGTTTGGTCCCATAATAATCCCAGGATAGAATGTTGTATTTTTACCCATTTCTAATCTCATCATTGTAATTTTTCCAAAGATCGTGTTGACTGCGTGAGTTGATAGCGCAGAAGTAGGATAGAAAAATACATTATCTCCAAGCTCAGTAAATTCCAAGCCTACATAAGCGTCGCAATAAATAACATTCTTTCCAATTTTATTATGACTAATTCTTCTCAATGCTCGATTTACGAGCCAAGGAAATGGTGATTTGGAAGTTAACCACATCGGAAATTTAATTATAAAACCCCGCTTATGATAATATTTCATCATTTTTCCTTCTTCGCTATCCTTATCGTCTAACACTCGTTTAAAAACACCTTCAACTGGAGGGGATTTTTTATTCCACCTTCGAGTCCATAAAGCCGTAAACTCAATTAATAAAATAAGATAAATTAAATATAGGAATAATATATAAGTAGGAAGTATTAAGAAATGAATGGCAAGCGGAATTGAGAACATTATAATAAAGGCATATTCAAAGAGTAAAAAAAGTCCTAAGCAGACATAGAGAGGAACTAAGAAGCTTATAAAATTAATTTTAAAGAAGTCCAATATAGGAAGCTCTACAACTTTGTCTTTTTTCTGATCAAAATCAGAATTTATTTTTTCTACTCTTTTCTCATCATTCATAATATAATTGTTACTAAAATACTATAAAAAATTATTTGCGCTGATTAAGTTTATGTATCAGCAAAAACAGTGTTTAAATGAAATAAATAAAAAAATTAGATTTCTTGCGTTTTTAATTCTATGACTTCTTGGGTAGGTGCAACTTTTATATCTGGTCCTTTTAAACGATCTAGATATCTTATCTTAGTGAAAAACCATAAGATAATAGGATTCACGATTCCTATTATTGCACTAGCGAGTAAGAGATTCACTACCCCCATTAAACCTGCGAGTGGACCAACTATTAACGCTCCTATTGGAGCAATTGCCATAGATATCGTGTGATCAATTGACATAACACGCCCTATTTTATCAGATGGGACAACAGTCTGCAAAATTGTTAAATAGGTAGAAACAGTAATAGGAAAGATAATCGCTCCGAGAAAGCCACTAATCATCATTAAAATGAAATTTTGATAAGGGGCTAAAACTATTAGCATGTAAAATGCAAAAAAAACCATTTCTCCTATTAGATTAATCTTGATCTTGTTTTTCCATTCTTTCTTTATCGATGTAATTAAAGAGCCAAGGATGTTCCCTACTTGGATTGAGCCAAACAAGAACGCTAAATGAAACGCCGAACCGTTGTGTAAAACATTAATAAAATAGGGCCACAATACTCCAAAAGGCCTAAATATAAAGTTAAAAATCATCGCAAAAATAATCATACTAAGAAGCCCAGGAATAGTCTTCACAATAATGAATCCATCCTTAAATTCTCTCATAAACGATGTTTTTTCAATAGCTCTCGTTTCTTTCGCATTGAAAGGAATTTTTATCAAAAATAATGGAAAAACGGCTATTATAAAAGTAACAACATCAATAAGAAAGATATATGTAATTGGAAACAATTCTAACAATAAAGCAGATAAGATTGGACCGATCATGAATATCAAGCCAGAAAACAACGAGTTCGCTCCGTTAACTCTGCTTATCTTCTCTTTGGGGACCATCGAAGGCAGAATTGCGTAGAATGTAGGGACTTGGAATGCATAAAGTGTATTTCGCATCGTATGTATAATCAATATCATCCAGATTGGTGTGAAATCAGCTAAAAATATCAGGAATAAACCAAATGTCAAGACAGCTTGCAAAGAATCTACGGTAAATATTATGGTTTTGCGATTCAGTCGATCGGACAAAACTCCCGCAAATGGAGTGACTATTACTTGGGGCAAAAAAATCAAGAATGTAGCTAACGAGAGATAAAGAACGCTCTGTGTCTCAACAGTAATCCACCACGTAATGACAAAACCAATAATTCCTGAACCCAATAACGAAAATTGTTGTCCAGTCATAAAATATAGGTAATGTCTAAACGATTTTTTTGTAGTTAATTCTTCCATTTTACTATAAAACCTTCAAATCTATACACTTACAATTCAAAACCTTTTATTTTAATAGGTGATACGATTGATTCAATTTATAGTTTCGAATCGTGAAGTTCACGCGTAGTTCGAACTACTCAAAAAGAAGCTTCTTCAATAAATCTACAATTTTGTTTAATTTTCTTTCAGAGGTAACTCCAAAATTTTTCCTTTATAAATTATCGTAGCATAATATCTTCCAGATAAACACCTCCAGATAAATGTAAAAAAGCTCCAAGCATTATAACGCCAATACTAATGACTTTAAAATTTTCCATTTTTTCACACCTGTTTTAACTATCTATAAAATGAAAAATTATCGCATTACATTTAATCTCACTTTTCTATATTAGGCAATTCAATTAAAATGAAGCAAAACTGTAAGATCGGAGTTAAAAAAATAGACTTCCAAGACTTACTAATACGTACCCTAATCCAAATAGAGCCGTAAGTCCTAAAATTGTAAGAAAAATTGTATAAATTTTTACGAAGTCCATTTTAATTTCCCCCATTAACCGTTATTCATTCTACTCTAACGAAATAGATTATATAAAAGTTATGTATATAGAAGGAAAGATTATATCTTTAATATACAAATTATTTAAAACTTCTAAAATTTACAGTATTTAATGACCGACATAATCATGCCATATAATCTGACTTCAACAAATCCCGCCGAGGAATTCACAGAAGTAAGACTAAGCAAAATTCATGGTTTGGGATTGTTTGCTAAGAAATTAATTCCCAAAGGAACTGTTTGGTGGCATGCTCGAGAGAAAGATGTGATGATTATTACTAAAGAACAATTCATTATGCTTGATTCCTCCGTTAAATCTCCACAAATGGAAGAATTTATGACTATCTTACTCATTTATTCATATTACGAGCGTGATCTCGATGCTTTAGTTTTCTGTTTGGATGATTCCAGATATGTCAATCATTCTACCAATCCTAACTCTGGAGCACCTAAAGATCAATCTGCTTTTTGCTCTGTAGCGCTACGAGATATTCAAATTGGAGAAGAAATAACTGAAGATTACTCAGGTTATACGATTTGTAATTGGTTGAAAAAATATAATAGCTTTTTTGATCCAACCTGCTGGTAAATATAACTAATATATCGAAAGATATTAACAAAAATTAGAAAAAGCATAAAAAAAATTTTAAATTCAGTTTAGGATTTCTGCCCTCTAAGATAATCTCTCCCTAACTTTTAGTGTTTTTATTTTTCACCTCATTCTTGTACCTATTTTTATGGATTTGGTTTAATTTTAATGAGTAAGATGTGACTTAATTATTCCCTTGATCGTGATACTAAAAATCTAAACGCTGAAAATTGGATCCTGCGTTTTTTATTATTATGGTTCTTTTTTCATATTCATTCATTTTTTTTACCTCTTTTTTGGTTATTAAAAATAATTAAAAAATAATAGTTTTTAAATTCTAAATACTAAAATCTCAGGTTTGAAGTTTTTTACATACTTAACTTCTTTTGTCTCAGTTTTATTCATAAGCTTTTTCCTCCTTTTTTTTATTTTTTTGTTATTAAATTATAATATGATAAAAATACATATTTAGTTTTCAGATCGAAACTTTGAATAGACTCTTAAATATTTATTAAACTACTCTAAGACCGTTACGTTATCTTAAGCAAGATAATACCCTAGTTTGTAATTATAGTAATCTCAATAATCATCTTAACAGCAATTTAGTGTAATTTTAAAGTAATTAGATTTTGAAATTCTTTTATCTACAAAAATGTAAAGCTGAAGATTAAATTAAAAGTAATAGAGCTAATATAACTATTTTTTTTATATTATACAATAATTTCGAATTAGGAGATAATTTTTCCTAGTAGGATTTGCTCCCACAGATTTTTCCTGCTTTTAATAACGATACCAAGCAGAAATAGTCCTGTAATTGCAGTTGTCAGAAGATTTGCTTTTAGAAATCCCATACTTATATTCCCATCTCCGGCAAAAGCAAGAACTAAAATTCCAACAATACTATAGGGATCTACAAAAGGCCACAGAACAAAATTAAATGGATGCATTGGAACATCTAACAAGATATGAAAAATACACCCAAGCATACAAGATAACACAAGAATTGGGTTTAATTTACACACTTGCTTAACTTTTTCCTTCTCAAGGCGAAAGAAAAAGGAAACCAAAAACGGATAGAGAAAAACGGTAACCACAGTTGAAATAAAAGTTCCTATAGTTATTGCACCAATCATACTGTGTAAAATGAAATGGTCAGGAAAAACTCCATGAAAAAAAACCATTAAAATCGGCACTTCAATATCAGGCATAAATGAACCAACGATTAAACCAGGAAGATTAAATCGCTTGACAAGCCTTGAAAGCCCCCAAGCGATAGGATAATGTAATGGTGTTATAGGTATTTTTATCTACCTTCAGCTAGTAATGATCTAAAATATATTATAAGCTTTTTAAAGTTCATAGTGACTTATAGAGAGTCTCGGGATTTATACCCTATATTAATCAAATTCTTCATACATTATTTTTTTAAGGACTTTAGATCTCAATAAATATAGAAGCTTTTTTCTTTTTAATCAAAAATTTAAGAATCTTAAATAGAAAGATACAACAAAAATGTGTTCCTAAAAATAAACTAACTTAAACTAGTCTTTTGCATTGCTTTGGATTAACTTATCAATCCAACTCTTGAAATAAAACATCCTAGTAGGCACAAAACTAACCACTTCTTTAACAAAGGGAAGATTTTCAATTTTTTTTACTTGATCTTCAATTTCTCTTAGTTTATTTATGAAAACAGTAATGATAAACGCTTCCTGGTTAGCTACTCTCCACACATAGAAATAGTTTTTTACTATCTGCATTATTTGATTGTAGGAATCAGACGCAATTTTCTGAAATTTAACAATTAGCAAGTAGGATAAGAAGTCAGCTGCGCTTGTGTCAAGGTCAATCATGAGCAGAATTATAGCGTTTTCCGTCAAATACTTTATCCTTCTTTTAACCGTTTTAGATGAGATTTTTAACTCGTTCGCGATTTCAATGTCGGTTTTTCTACAGTTATCCTTAATTGAATTAATTATTTTCCAATCTGTTTTAGTTAATCTCTCGTTCTTATGACCTAGGGATGGAGGAATAAGTAGTATAAAGTTTTCAATACTAAGTATTTCATCAAATTTCATCAAGTTTTCAAGATTTTTTTTGAAACCGTAGTCATCAGAATAAATGTGAATGATTTGCATCTTATTTTGCAATGAAATCGCACCTCCACTAACCTCATCTAGTTGACCGATGCGCTCGATTAATTTTTGTTGATCGGTTCCAGGTCGAATATCAACAAGAGAATAACATACTGAACTATGAAAAATGAGAAAATTAACATTAGTCGTAAATTTCTGGATTACCCCTAAATCCACGAGATTATTAATTCTTTTCTTAACTAAATAGGGGGTTAACTCAACTTGTTTCGCAATAGACTCGTATGACGATCGCCCATTGAAAAGTAGCAACTTTAAAATTTCTAAGTCTTTATCGTCCATATAATGGATCGCTACATTATCGTTTAGTTCAATAAATGTCGATTTTCCTTATTTATTTTTTTGAAACTGGACACTTTTTTCAAAATTTGTGTCCTTTTCTTACTATTTGAATCGCAATACTCTTTAAATATTTCAGTTATTTTTCTATATATGAGAAAATAGGAGTATTAAATTCCTATTATTCTTACTAAAATTACAAAACTTTCAAAGGAGGTAATAAAATGAAAGAAATTATAATATTAAATCAAACAATTGAATCAAGTTGGTATACACCTTGGAATAAGCGATCTTTTGGCTTAAATATTGTCGGATTCATGATGATAGCTATCCTATCTGCCGTATTCACCGTTTTCTTTGACATCGTAATGATGAAAATAGGGTATATCTATCTCTATTTTGTCATGATATTCTTAATGATGGTGACCTATTTTTTCCTTGTACTTTTGAAGACAAAAGGCTCAGCTACTTTCTTTTTTGGAATAAATGGTCTAATCGGAATTCCAATTGAAATTATAATTGAATGGGACATTGAAAACACTCTGAAAACTCCTTGGAGTGCGGTCTTCTGGGCATTGATCTACATAGCTTACGGTCTATCAATTGATTTGTCGCTATGGTTGTCAAAACCGAGTAAAAACGAGAGAAGAGCAGTCCTGATATCATCTCTAATTTCCACAGTAAGTATCATTGTACTCAGCATCATCGCTTTAGAGAATTTCTATAAACCTGCCGTGGAAGTGCTAGGTCTTGAGCATTTCCTTACATATGATTATTTCTTGATCCCATATTCAATTGTTCAAGGAGTAATGGGTGGACTTTTGGGCTGGTATACAGCTAACGTTATCCTTGAAAAAAGAATTCAGAAGGGAACTTAAACTTAGAAAAAGTATATGAAAGGGTGAAAATAGAATGATTAAATTGAGATTAGAATTTGATAAAGCCTTAGAAATATGTGAACAAGTTCGAGCGAGAAATAAGATTAAAGCGATTTCGTTTAATAAGATATGGTGTTGGGGCTGTACGAAATTCACTAAAAGCCCCGAAAAAAGGTGTTTTGCAAATGCAGAAAACGGAAGCAATACTGGCTGTGTTCAAGT
>JBHLLM010000101.1:0-8690 GCA_048885575.1 Candidatus Hermodarchaeota archaeon | reverse complement strand
AAAAAAGAATAAAAAAAACAATTTTAACTATAAAACAAATCTTTAATGATGCTCGCAACCACACCCACATTCATGAATATCTGATGGATCTGGTTCACAACCTGTCTCTAAAATTTTTATTTTGAAATGAAGTGTTTTTCCCGCAAGTGGGTGGTTCATATCAATTGTAATAAATTCATCATTAACTTCTTTAACCCAAGCCATCGAGTGAGTCCCGTTAGCGTCCCCTACTCCAAGCATCATGCCTGGCTCAGGATCCAAATCTTCTGGTAATTGATCAATACTTATTGTTTGCACTAAGAGAGGATCAATTTCCCCATAAGCCTCAGAAGCGCTTAATGTAATTTCAAACTCGTCCCCTACTTCTTTACCGATTACTGAATCATCAAACCCTTGAATCAATGTCCTAGCACCAACTTCAAATTTTATCGGCTCTCCATCCTGAAGCTCAGTACTATCGAATATAGTTCTATCTTCTAATCTTCCCTCATATTCAACTTTGATGATATCGCCTTTTTTAATGGCCATAGTAAATCCAACTTATATTTATTTTATAAAATAATAGAATTATTGTTTATTACTTAACTGTTTATATTTTAGAAATTTTTCACTTCCTAACGAAATTTACTGACTAAATCTATTTAAAAATAAATTCAAATTTTTCTTAACTATAAATTCTTGAATTTTTACAATCTTGATGGTTTCAACAATATCTCTTAAAGAATTCGACTCTTTAATTATTTTCTAAGAATTTTAAATCAGAATACTTCTCTTTTAAAAATAAAAATTATTAAGATACAAAGATATATTTAGGAAATGAATGAAAGGAATTTTCGAATATTTTTAAAAAAGAACGAAATTGATCCAGTAGCCATTAAAAACTTCATTTCAAACTTACGAGACTATGAAAATTATCTCAAAAATGAAAACCTAAGTCTCGAAAGTGTAAATCCTAAAAAACTAGTTGAGTACACTGAATATTTAGTCTCTACTAATAAAAATTCTGTTTTTGATTTTTTAAGAGCAATTTTGAATTATGCGAATTACTCTAAAAAGTGGGATTTTGTCATTGAAACGATAGATATTATTGAATCCTATAATGCTATGGATACTTTGTCTGCAAGAATAACTAAAATTCATGGAGAGCAAATAAGGAACGAAATTTTTAGAGATTTAAGTATTCCTCCATTAGGAATAAACCCAGAAAAAAAACCCGATTTTACAAAAACTATTATGAAAAGAGTGCAAGATAAACTTGGAAAAGAGATTCTAAAAGAACTTCTTTCACCTTGTCTACATGGTCGTCCACCTGATGATATTGAAGGAGATAAGGAACTTCTTGCAGAATTAGGAATAGATGGCTTCTTATCGAAAAAGCATATAGATTTAATTAAGAGACTTGAGAAGCACAGAGAAAAAGGAACATTGGAGTTTGCCCAGAAAGTGGATAACGATGTAATAAAATTCGTTAAAAATAACCAAATGATTGGTTCTGGATTAAGAAAAGACAATCAAATTTATATTTCTAAAATCCCCTATCAAACTAAAAGTTTCTTATTAGAAAAGGATGACAGGTTAAAGAAATTTAATTTATGTTATTGTCCTTGGATTCGAGGTGCTTTAAAAGATGGAACAGAAGATGAGCTCCCAACAGAGTTTTGTAATTGTAGTGCTGGTTGGTACAAACTATATTGGGATCAGATTTTCGAAGAGCCTGTAAAAGTTGAACCCATTAAAACGGCACTGAATGGGAATTTACAATGCACATTTGCTATACATATCCCTGAAAAGATTTTAAACAAAATAAAATTATAACTTCGACTAATTAGGTCATCTGATTAAAAAGAGCTTGTAATTCTTCCTTCACATCAGTTAATCCTAAGTCTTCAAGGAGTTCATTAGATCGAGCACTTAAGGAATAAAAAGATCGTGGTTCAGAGCGTTTATATTCTGATACTTTCTTATTTTTTATAAAATCATTCTCTTTCAAGATTTTAATGTGGTAATTCAAATTATTCTCTGGTATGGAAGGCAAAAGTTCTTTTAATTGACTAAAGGAAAGCGGTTCTTTTGCTAAAAGTGTGAGTATAATCTTATAACGGGTTTTCTCCGATATAAATTCAAGCCCTTTTCTTTTATTCTCAAATTTTAATGGAAGCTTCAAATTATCTCCCTCTTATTATTTATATAAGTTTTTTCGTTTAGTTCCAAGGTAAATATATTTAGTTGCATATTTAAATCTAACTCAAATATAATAGAGTCAATTATTATTGATATATAATAATTTATTATATAAACGAATTTCTATTATGTTTAATATATTTTAGGGGAACTTAAATGCAGGTCTCACATCATAGTGCATGGGATGAATTTCTAGATGAATTTATTAGTGTCTTCTCAGTATTCGATCTTTTGAAGAATAAAATTTTCATTTGTGGTTCATATAGCAATGAAACATTTGCTAATCTTCAAGAAGTACAAAAGATAATAAATGAGAATGAAAATAATCTTGGATTCTTTGAAAAAGAATTTAGGCGCACTCATCTTGAAAATTTAATCTTAAAATTTGATCTTATTGCAAAATTTTCAGACGAGATCATTATGATTATCGAACATGATAAGGGAGGACATATGATTGAAATGGGGATTATCCTCTCCTTTAAAGAATACTATGAAAAAACAAAAGTATTTGTTCTGAAAGATGTAGAAATGACCGAAGTTTTAAATAGGGGAGGTCTATTAACTCCGTTCTTTAAAGAAAATTTAAGTTTATTTTATTTTGAAGATTTAGAACAATTAAAAAGATATATTGATAATATTTATTAAAAGGTAAGTAAGGATTAACTTAATTAGGGAAATTCATAACTACCTAGGTTTTTGAGAATCCTCCATGATGGAACTCAATTTTGTAAACAAGTTTCAACTTTTTACAATAAAAATCAATTTCTGATTCAATAGAATCCCAATGAGAGTGATCATTCCTAATCTCTTCATAAAATGGCAAAAATTCTGGATATTTATGTTTTAAAATATTTAAAATTCGTGGTACATTATGCGGTCTAAAGTTTAAATTTTCAAACATATACGAATCTGTGTATTCCAGTGTCTCTTCTACTATTGATCTATAATCAGTAATTTTTGGAAAAAAAGGCGATATAAAGGTGTATGTTTTAATTCCGTTCTCGTGAATTTCTTTTAAAGCTTCTAATCGTTGTTTCGGTCTTGAAGCTCCTCGTTCGATCAGATTTGCGAATTCGTTATCTAAGGTGCTAATTGATATTCCAACTTCAATGTTATCAAATTTTTTGAACAAATCGATATCTCGCGTAACGAACTTAGATTTGGTTAAAATTAAGATTTTTGCTTTGGTTCCTACTAGTTTTTCTAAGATTTTCCGAGTATTTTTATATTTTAACTCTAAAGGAATATATGGGTCTGTTACAGAGCTGAGGAGTATTTTTTTTCCATCGTATTTTTGAGGTTTAATAATATCGATGTTATAGGTTTTTATATCCAAGAATTCCCCCCATTTATCGCCCTTATGACCAGTAAATCTTATCATGAATTCTGCATAGCAATAAATGCACCCATGTTGACATCCAATATAAGGATTTATCACAAAATCAATCTCAGGTATGTTACTTTTTGTAATGATGCTTTTAGCTTCTCTAAGATTAATATTCATTCTTTAAAACATAAATTTTTTTTGATTTTTGTCCAACTCTTTCCAAAGAGTATTAATAAAATCTTTTCCTTGTTTTGAATAATTTCTCAACAATTTTTTTTACTACTTGTGGATATTGAAGGTTAATTTAAGTAAATTTTGATTGTTTTTTAAGATAAATCTATTTATATTTCTAAAATTAATACACATAAAAAATCAGACTATGTGTTTTTTATGCCAATGCAATTATTTAAAAACAACAGAACAAATAAAATCATCCTCTATATTATTATAATAACACTGATTACTACTGCGGCTATACTTATCTCCCTGATAGTGATTTATTATGTATCTCTTGAAGAAGTTGGAGGAGGATGACCTAATATTTGCAGCAGCTTTCTAAATATATTTTTAACTTTAATTTAAAAAAGTAGAATGATTTTTGCGAGAAAATTTTAGTCGCAAGATGACTCACCCCGCATGGGTTTAAAAAAATAATACTAATAATAGTATATATAGTATTTAGTATTATTTTATTTAATAAAAAAAAAATAAGAAAATTCGTATAAGTGTTTAAAACCTCTTTAACTACACAATTTTGCTTAACGGTGCAACATAATGTCGAATGAAACACCCGATAATGTTAAGGATGCTCTGCGTGCTATAGGCTTGACAGATTATGAGATAGCAATATACCTTACATTAATCTCAAAAGGACCGATGGACGCAAGGGAGCTTTCTGATGCAAGTGCAGTACCGTATTCTAGAATTTATAATATCTTAACACAGTTAGAAAAAGAAAAGAAATGGATAATAAAAGAAGAGGAATCTAGGCCTAGCAGATATTTCGCAAAAAGTCCTGATGAGGCATTGATAATAGCAAAGAAGCAATATAGCGTTCGATTTGATAAACATTCGAATGATATAATTCGATCTCTAACTCCTATTTATGAATCGCATGATACACCAATAAAAGTAGCTTTATATATACATCGTGGAAGAGATGTATGCATAAATCGAAGTATGAATATTATTGAAAACGCAAAAAATTCCCTATATATCGTTGCTCCTTATTATGAATTTCTTGAACTTTTTTTTGATGGAATTAAAAAAGCAAGAGCTCGTGGTGTAACAGATATTAAGTTATTAATTGAAGAAGATCGCCTAGAAGACGAAAAATTCGAAAATATGCTAAAGCAATATGCTGAAATTTCCGAAATTCGATCTCGAGATCAAGTATTTGGAACAAGCATTGTAATGGATGAGGGCGAGGAAGCATTTATAATATTAACTCAAGAAATTTTCAAAGGATTAAGTTATTTCGGTGTGGATACCGATCACATAGCATTTGGTCCAGCAAGCAATTATTATTTCAATTACCTTTACAAAACTGCTAAACCTTTAGAGTTTAAATAAGAAACTAATCTGCTTCTTCTTCAACAAATATGGGAAGTATCAAGTGAGATGGATATTCCTTATTATGATATACCCTTTGAGTTGCGATTACAAAATTATTCTCCCCATTTTTTCCAGCAAGGTTAGAGTTTACATCAAACCGAGGAAAATTGCTGGATGATATCTCAAGACGTATTTTATGATTCTTGGGGAAATAAATAGCAGTTGTTCCTATTACTATTTCGAACTCGTAGATCTCATTTGGAGTAATTAACTTGGGATCATTTAAATTACCATTAAGATAGCGTGTCCTAACTCCTGAATCTACTATATTCACTGCTTTTTGATTATCTGGGTAAACATCGACCAATTTTACCATAAAATCGGTATCTTCCACTGTGGTACAAGCATAGATTATAACTTTTATCTCACCTATAACTTCTAATCCTTTTTCGAGAGTTTTCGTAGTGTATACCAAAACATCATCTCGTTCCTCGATATCGGTTTGATCTTGAGGACCACTTAATAGAAACAGGTTTCTTCCTCCCTTTGTAATTACAGGATTAGAAGGATCAAATTGAAATACATCAGGTTCTTCTTCTTCTGGTTTGCTTTTAGAGAGTACTCCATCTCCGAATAAACTATTACTTTTCCCATTCGAATGCAGGTACAATTTTAATTTTGTGGAGGGAGGTGGCCAATATTTGAAGCTTCTCCAACTATTTTTGTTTAGTATAAAGGTTTGTATAGTGGGCACTTTTGATAAATTTGAGTCCTTTTCTTTCAAACATGAATCGTACCACCAAAATGGGAGTATATTTTTAAAGAAAGCGAAATTATCTTTTAAGTTCGTATATTTTAAGGGTTTTATAAACAATTTTTCCATATTTACATGAGACCAAGGTCCTATAATCATTTTAAATTTATCTTTGAAAAAATTTGGTGCTTTATCTTGTATTAATTTTATATCCCGCACCATGTGCTCTATAAACATATCATACCACCCCCCAATAAATAGCATAGGAGAATTAAAATCATAATCAAGCCCAAATACATAAGGAGATAATTCGTAGTTTTGAAATAAGTTTTGCTTATAAAAAATTTGTTTTATTAATTTTATAAACGATCCTTGATCCTTTTTCGACACATCTACATTAGTTTTATAAACGCTATTCATCAGTTTAATCCGATATTTAGGACTTTCTATACTTGCTAGATCAGATAATTTGGGTTTTTTAGAGTTAAGAGGCTCGTTGTAAAAACTAAATGATGGATTAAAGAACAGGTTTTTGTAAAACCCTTTCTTGTCCCATTGTTCGAAATCCAAAGTTGATATATTTTTCATCATTGCAGTAGAAAGCATTATCAAATAAACGGCTCCTGATAGTCCCACAGGATATAGTCCACCAGGATGCCAAAAAACATTTGAATAAGAACTATGAATAGGGTTTAGACATGTGAGTAGATTTTCATTACTCCAAGATATAGCCAGTTGCGTTATTCCTAAGTAAGACAACCCCCACATACCAATTTTCCCGTTGTACCAAAATCGTTTGGAAATCCAATGTAAAGTATCTAATCCATCTTTCCGCTCATACATATAAAGTGAATTAGTACCATACTCTCTGGATCCCGCACAACCTCGAATATCTTGAATCACTACTGCATAGCCTTTAGAGGCTAAAAAGTACCCTAGGATACTAAGCCTATTTTTCCAGTATGGCAATCTTACCAGAATTGTTGCTTCTTTACCCTTCTTATTGTAAATATCTTTAGGTAGATAAATGTCTGTAGCAAGTTTTCCCCCATCTTCAAGTTCAATTAACACTTCTTTTAGTCTTATTACACTATTTTCAGGTAAAAAATTAATTTTGCGGAGACGAGTTAAACGCCCTATAAGTTTAAATGTTTTAAATAAGGGAGAATGAACATAATCAACAAGAATTGACAGCCTAATTAGAATTGAATTCAAGGGTGCTATAATTGTTGGTAACTTGAGACCAATCTGTATTTCATTAGGATTGAATTTTTGTTGCATACTTTAAAAGTGATAAAGGATAAAGATTTTTGAATTTAACTGTTTACCAAGTAATTGAAATTGCATTTTCCTGGTAAACTTCTATACCACTTTTTACCAGCTCCATGAGACATACATCACTGATATATGCATAGTATCTTCTTAAATTTTCCTTTATTTCTTAAATGTAATAATAAAAATTAGACTTTAGCTTTCTAAAACTATTTTTTTTATTGGAATATCAAAAATTCAAAACTGTTGAAGTTTTAATGAAATATTGAAAATAACTTGCGGAATTAGCCAAAGCAACTAATTAAAAAAAGGAGGTTACATTTAAAAATAATCTATTTTAAAAAAGCTCTTCTTCCTAAATAAATAAATAGCTCACCTAACTCAAAAACCGTGAGTGGAAATATTAAATTAGCCATATCGTTTCTTAACTCTTGTTTATCTTTACCAGAGATAATTAGTTTCTCGATATCCTCAACATAATCATCCATATTCAGGAAAAGTATCTCAATTTTATCACATCCTGTTAATTCCTGAATCTCTTTATCCAAATGTTTTTCAACTTGATTTAATAGTCCTATCTTTAACTTTGGATCTAATTCATATTTAGAGATAAGTTCGTTAATTTCCGCTAAAATAATATTTATCGTTAAATTCCAATCTTTATTATCCTTATACTTCGGAATTAATACTTCTCTGATTATAGTTTCAAAAAGATTAGTGGGTGCTTGTTCGTCAAATTCAACCGAAACGCCATTCCTTAATTTTATTTCCTTCGCCATTTCCAACCTCAGCTCAATAATTATTTTCCTTCTTATATATTAATAGACTATTTTTTTATAAATTTTATTAGACTCTAAAAATCTCGATTTAATGTTAGAATTTCACAAGCCCAAAAGGAATAATAAAAAACGACAAAACATTCTCTTTATATTTATAATCCCGATCTTTTTTAATATTCAATAAAAAATTTGATAAAAAGAAGTAAAATCGGAAACCAGGATGTTCAAACATATAAAAAGAGGAGACGTATTTATCTAATAACAGGGTTAAGGGTTGAGGTATTGAGTCCTTAGACTCTTTAGGTATAAGAATATATTATGTAATCATGGTTTCCAATTTTTTTTTTTCTAGAGTAATATTGATTGTCTAACTATTTAAAGATATCTATATTTTCACATGACAAAAAGGAAAATCTAATCTATGCTCAATCTGTTTCAAGGAATAATAAAATTAAACCAGATTGTCAAATTACTTTTAGATAATCAAGTATGTTTAATCTTCGCAAAATTTTTTATTAGAAACTTTAAAGAATCTTCTTTTGTATTTTACTAATTATTTTCCGACAAAAATCAATTTTATGTTCATTAACTAATTCAATAATAACATAATAAATCATATATTGCCCATATTCTTTCTCGAAAGCTACTAATATCGCTTTAATTATTCGTTTTTCTTTAAATCTCGCTTCTTTCTCCTTATGGTAGATGGAAACAATCTTTTCTTTTAAAACTGTTTTTAAATTTTTATCGTAGAATCTAGCAATTTTATATCCAGAAAATTCTGTACAGAGTAATTTCAAATTAGGTATGTGAGTAAAGATTG
>JBHLLM010000100.1:0-8724 GCA_048885575.1 Candidatus Hermodarchaeota archaeon | reverse complement strand
CAGAATTGAATTCTTCTTCTGGACTGTCGTCTAAAGGCACCTTTATAGTTCCTATTATTTTTTTTCTTAAACGTCTAGTATAATTATCGCTAATACTTTTGGAAAGACGAATAAAACTTGTTTGAGAATTTGCTTTACGTATTTTAATAATTGTTTTTGGTTGGATATCTTTTAAGGTTCTTTGGCCATCTATAATAATTTTTGCGCTTAAACGCTGCCTCAGAAGTTGTATTTCAATTTCGCTGTCAATTGGAAGCACTAATGGTTTCAATCCTGACCGGGCGAAACTGTTTAATGGGGTTAATTGCATCACATCCATTGTAGATTTAACAATCGCACCCCCCGCGCTTAAATTATACGCTGTAGAGCCTACAGCGGTAGATATAATAATTCCATCTAAATAGCTTCGATTGAGAAAACATCCATCTATTTTAACAGCCGTTAATAAAACTTTTGAACTCTTTGATGAAATAATTAGAATTTCATTTAAAGCATTACTCAATCTAATTTCCTCAGAACCCTTGACTACAAAAGGAGTCAGTTTAGAACATGTTTCTACTAAGAAGTCTCCCTTCAATACACGGATTATATCGTTAAAAACTGTTCTCTCATTAGACTCGTCTAAAAATCCTATAGATCCAATATTTACTCCTAAAATAGGTGGTGCGTTGTGTTGGGGTAAACTACTCGCTACTCTTAATATTGTTCCATCTCCGCCAATAGATATTAAAAATTTTGTGTTCTCAGTTGACATTTCGTTTAAATCTTTCGCATTATGTGGAAATATCTTTGGAGCGATTCTGGTTTCCATTTGGACAACTTCTCCTTTTTTCACGAGAAATTCAAAAATCTTCTTCGTTAAAATAATCGCTCTTTCAGAATCCATTCTGCAAGCTAATGAAATGGGTTTTTTATCCATGGAACTCAAGTTTCTTTTTTAGGTTTTTCTCAAGAATAATATGTTCAAAAAATAATAAAATTTGGGAAATTTAAACTTATAATTATACTTTGTTTTAGTCGCTCTAATAAGCAATTAATTAATAATAACCCTGTTTATCAAAGTTTTTCCAGCGAGTTGCCAATACTCCACTTGTGCTAATGACATCTTCTTTGGTTCTGCTTGTAATTCTTTTAATTTCGTCTTTAAATCTTCTTCTGCTGGCCATTTAACATCTACTGATTCATAGGTTTCTAAATCCATAATATTTATTGAATTTTCTTCAATAAAGTTAATCTGAGCCGTACCTTTTATTATTTCTGGAACTTCAATCATATGACCCGATGGTATCGTGAGGGATCTCTTATTATTGTCGAACACCCCGACACACACAACTCGAACTTTCGCGTGTCCATGCTTGCCACTTTTGGATCGTTCAGTCGCTTTAATAATGCATGGTTCATCTTCAACCATAATATATTGACCTGATTTTAGTTTTTGTATTTCAGTTCTACGGATTGACATAAACTATTTTCTCCTTTTATTTTTCTCTAGGTATTAATATGTAATATTTTTTATTTTCACATTTCTTTTTTTATATAATATTATAATCATTTAAAAAAGAATATTAGTTTTTGTTTATTTCACTATTTAAAACATAAATGTAAAAATTGATTTATTATGGCATTTAAGAAACTAGGGAAAGAATTAGAATCAATTATGCGGAAATTGCGAGGTTTGCCTCAAATTGATAAAGATGTAATTAATGCAATTATCCAAGATTTACAAAGAGCTTTACTAAGTGCTGATGTGAAAGTTGAGTTAGTTTTCCAAATGACTGAAAATATTAAAAAAGAGGCTATGAACACTGATCTGAAAAGAGCAAGAAGAAAAGATTTTATAATTAAACTTGTTCATGATGAATTAGTCAAAACAATAGGAGGGAAACCTGCACCAATTAGAATTAAACCGGGGAAAAGTAATGTAATATTACTTGTTGGAATTCAAGGTTCAGGCAAAACTACGACGGTTGGGAAGTTATCGCGATTCTATAAGAGCAAAGGATATAAAGTAGCTGCAGTTACGACAGATACATGGCGACCGGGAGCATATGAACAACTTGTTCAGTTAACAAACCAAATTGGAGTAAAATGCTATGGAAATCCGACTGAAAAAAATGCCATTAAACTTGCTGTTAGAGAAACTAAGAAAGCTATTAATGACGAACACGATATTATTATAGTTGATACAGCTGGTCGACATAAGGAAGAAAAGGAATTAATGATTGAAATGGAAAAAATTGAAGCCAGCTTAAAACCTAACGAGGTAATCCTAGTAATCGATGGAAGCTTAGGGCAACAAGCTTACACACAAGCAGAAGAGTTTGCAAAGGCTACTAATATAGGGAGTATTATCGTTACTAAATTGGACGGAACTGCTAAGGGAGGAGGTGCACTTTCTGCTTGTGCTGCTACTAATCAATCAATAAGATTTATAGGTATGGGAGAAAAATTAGATGAATTTGAGGAATTTAATCCCACAGCATTCGTAGGCTCTCTGTTAGGGGTGCCTGATATAGAAGGCTTGGTAAAACGCGTACAAGAAGCTGAAATTGAGGTAGATCCAGATTTGGTTAAAAGAATGATGAAGGGTAAATTCACACTAGATGATCTTTATATTCAATTGAAAAGTATTAAAAAAGTTGGAAAAATGAAACAAATCTTAGCAATGATGGGAGGAGGTAATATTCCTGAAGCTTTAACTGATGATGCTGAAAAAAATCTAGGGAAATGGGAAGTAGTTTTGAATTCTCTGACTCAAGCAGAAAAAGATGATCCTAAAATTATTAAAAAAACTAGAAAAAGAAGAATTGCAATTGGGAGTGGCACAGACTATACTACAATAAATAGAATGCTCGATCAATATAATCAAATGAAGAAGTTTATGAAGAAGGCCCTACAAATGCAAAAGAAAGGAAAAGGAATACCAGGTCTTCCAGGAATGGGAAAGGCAGGAGCTCAATTCATGGATAAATTAGGAAAAGACTTTAAATTTTAATATATAAAAATAATTTGATAAATTTGGTTAATATCTTAATATTAATTGAAAAAATCTCTAAATTTACCAAAAATACAATCGATAAAGGAAAAACTCCCATCGATATTTATAAATTGTGCTCAATCATACGAGAATCCTTCTGTTGTTCTTATTCAATAAGAAAAGACAATAATTTATACATTTATATTTATTCAACGCAAATTTTAATATTGTTTGAAGGTGTTTCTTTAAGATATTTAGGTTCTGATGAGAGATCCCAAGCTTTACTATTAAGTAAGGCATTGGACAAAGCAAACAGGCTTGAGATAATAAATTTGCAAAGAATGCAAAAATCTACTCCAGGGATTTTTGTTAAGAGATTATTAAATGGTGAATCGATTTTAGAAAACATCAATGATATAAATGCCGATAAAATAATATTTATAAATGAGTTTGAGGAAGAAAAAGAAGGAATAAATATCATCAACTTAGAAAATTTAGATAACATCAGCCAGTATTGTTATATTTTTCCTTTTCTTCAAAATAGACAAATTATAGTTAATTTTTTAGAAAAGATAGATGAAAAATACAAATTAATATTTACTAATCTTTCAAATATTAAAGGAATTGATAATAAAATTCTGTATATCAATTTTTTAATTGATCAAAAAGAGAATAGAGATAAAAAAGTTAATCTATGATAGTAAAAAATGCATTATTGTATATTAATGGCTCTCTCCAAGATGGAGCGTTATTAATAGTTGACGGAAAAATTAAATCTATTATTAGTAATGACTCTGAAGATGATATCAAATCAATACAAAGTAAAAATGAAGATGGGATAGAAATAGATTGCGAAAATAGAAAAGTTTTACCAGGTATCATTGACATTCATTCTCATTTAAGAGATATGGGCCAGAGCCAAAAAGAGACTTTTTCATCTGGAACATTAGCTGCAGCTTTTTCTGGAATTACATTAGCTTTTAATATGCCGAATACGATTCCTCCCGCGATAAATGCAACCCAAATTAAAAAGTGGATGGAAAAAGCTAATAACAAAATATTCATGAATGTTGGCTTTATTGCGGGAGTCCCAAAGGACATGAATCTCAAGGAAATTATCTCAATTATTGAATTAGGGGTTATTGGTTTTAAGATTTATCCCTTAGGCTCTTTAGGTAATATCGATTGGACAGACTATTTGAATGTTCAGAAAATTCTTGATGTTTCGGCCAAATTTCAAATTCCCATATTTATACACCCAGATTGGCCTTTATCTCTTGAAGAAAAGAAAGAAATTCACAGAATTGGTACGATGGAAAATACACCAACTTTAAAGTTACATAATAATCTGTACCCTGTCTCTCAAGAAGCTAAATATGTTTACTTTGTGCTCGATAATTATTATAAAATCATTACAGATAAGGATTTAAGTGCTGAAGATTATCCTATCGTTCATTTTTGCCATATTAGTTGTAAAGATAGTTATTCATTAATACGAAAAGCTTTAGATTTGAAACCAAACTTAAAAATTACATTCGAAATAACACCACATCACCTTTTATTAACAAATACAATAAAACTAAATAATCCTAATTTTGGGAAAGTTTTACCTCCTTTAAGGGACGAAATCCACTCCCTATTTTTATTTAAGGAACTTAAGGAAGGGAAAATAAGCCTTTTAGGCACGGATCACGCACCTCATACACTGAAAGAAAAATCTCAAGATTATTTAGACGCACCCTCAGGCTTTCCTGGATTTGAAACCTATGCATTAACATTATTAGATAAAGTATATAGAAATGAGCTTTCCCTTGAAACTTTTGTTAAAGTAACATCAGAAAATCCCGCAAGAATCTTCAAAATTAAGAATAAAGGATTAATCAAAGTCGGCTATGATGCTGATTTAATCATTGTTGATAAGATTCCAGAATTTCCTATTAAACCAGAAGCGCTCAAAACAAAAGCAAAATTTTCTCCTTTTGAGGACTATAAAAGTACTGTTCAAATATGGAAAGTATTTTTAAACGGAGAGGAAATAAATAATGACGAGACTGAACCGAAGGGTAGTATTATAAAACGTTCTAATTAAGTTATTATTATAATTAACCGTCTACTATTATATACTGAATACAAATTCAAAGAGTGTAGACATGATAGATAAAGAAATATTTACATTAGAAGATGGAAAGCTTTTAATTAAATTTGCGAGAGAAAATATCGAATATTTCCTTAAAAATAGTAAAAGGATAATTATTCCAGATGATCTGAAGATAAAATTTAAGGATAAATATGGTGCTTTTATAACTTTGAATACTTATAATGTTATGGGCAATTCTTTAAGAGGTTGTATAGGATATATTGAACCTAGTTTCCCATTATATGATGTTGTTCATAAGGTGTCAGTAAGTTCAGCTACAGAAGATTCACGCTTTCCGCCCGTCACTCTGGAAGAAATGGATAATATTGTTATTGAACTTTCAATTCTTACTCCTCCTAAATTAATAGAAGTAAGAGAACCTAAAGAATATCTCGAAAAAATCGTAATTGGTAGAGATGGATTGATTGTAGAGAAAGGTATGCGAAGAGGTTTATTACTTCCACAAGTTCCGATTGACCATGATAGAAATTGGGATGTGGAAACTTTCTTACAACATACATGTACTAAAGCATGGCTATCTACTGAAGCTTGGAGAGACATAAAAAGTACTAAAATTTATTCTTTTCAAGCAATACTATTTGAAGAAGAAATTCCAAGAGGAAATATTATTCGGAAACATATTACTTCGTCCTAGTTTTACAATTTTTAATGGTGAAAATTATGAAAAACAATGGAAATATGATCCTTGTAATTGATATTTCAACTAATTCCATAAAAGTTGCTTTAGTTTCAGAGGATTTAAAATTAGTTCATTTCAATAGTCAAAAAATTAAAGTAATTAACGAGGATATAGATGGCTTTGCTAAAAGTTTTGAAATGGATGACCTCTGGAATAAATTAATTAATGGAGTAAATCAAGTTCTTTATAAAATTAAGGACCAAAATACAAAAATTCTAGGAATTTCAACTTGTGCTCAAAGGATGGCGTCTGTTTTTTTAGACGGAAAGGGAAATATTGTTTATAGTGGGCCTAATATAGATATTCGTGGAATAGATTCAGCTTATCTAATAGATGATGAGTTTTCAGAAAAAGATCTTTTTCAAATAACTGGTCATAGTCCTTCTTTGTTATTTTGCTTAGCTAGGCTATTATGGTTTAAAGAAGAAAATGAAGAAACTTATGCAAAAATAAGTAAAGTGCTTACATTGGATGATTGGCTAATTTACCGCCTTACTGGAATCTATGTTAGTGATTTCTCATCTGCAGCGGAATCTCAGATTTTAGACATAAAAAAGAGGAAATGGAGTTCAGAAATAATACAAACCTTTGATTTTGATCCCGATTATTTCCCAGATATAGTGGAATCAGGAACTATAGTTGGTGAATTAAAGCCAGAATTAGTTAAAAAATTCGGGATTAATCAGACTAACATTCCCGTAGTAAAATCGGGAGGGGATACTCAAGCAAACCTATTAGGAATGGGAGCTATTGAAGAAGGAGACATTGGTATCAGTTTGGGGACAACAGCCCCAGTTCATCTCGTAGTGAATAAACCAATCATTGATCCATCGAGTAATTACTGGACATCTTGTCATTGTATTAAAGATAAATGGCTATTAGAAGGGAATGCAGGCAACACAGGAGCTTCTTATAATTGGTTTAAACAGTGCTTTTTATCCAATTCAAAGTATAATCCCGATCTTTTAATAAATACATATCTAAAAAAGTCTCCACCAGGAGCTTTATCAACTTATGCATATTTAGGGCCTGAAGATATGAATATAAAAAATCAAACTTCCATAAAACGAGGTGTCTTTGCATTTCAACCTCCTATGATGATATCTGAGGTACTGCCCAAAATTGAAGATTTTGCAAGAAGCGTTCTTGAAAATGTCGCATTTGGAATATTTGAAAATTATGTTGCTCTAAAAAATTTTGTTGATTTAGATATAAGAACTTTTTGCGCAGGAGGTATGGCTAAATCAGAAGAATTTATTAAGTTACTAGCGAACGTATTAAATTCGGAAATTTCAATCCCCATTGCGAAAGATTCAGCTTTTATAGGAGTTGCAATGAATATTCTGAAAGCTTTAGATATTTATTCAGATTACAAAGCAATAATTAAAGACTTCATTACATATGAGAAGATAAAAAATATACCTCGTGATTCAGAGAAATACAAATCAATTTACCTCGATTGGAAAAACCTTAAAATTAAAATAGATAAGATATAATTTCTTTCTCACTTAATTTATTCAATTTTTATAAAGGAATCTTAATTACTATATTTTAAAGTCTTATTAGTATTTTAGGAGTGTAATAAATTGTCAGAATTTGAAACTATAGAATCGTGTTTAAAGGAAATTGAAAACCGTTATAATAACACAGAAAAAATTCGAAGAAAATTAGCTAACTATAAAGAACCCATACAGATAACATTTTTAGATACTAATCGTAATGTAATGCTTCTGGTAAATAAAGATCAAGGAATTGAGGTAAAGGACAATACTAGCGATGAGAACGCCCCTGTCAAAATCGAATTTTCGTCAGAAAAAACAATGTTGGAACTATTTAATAAGGAGCTTGGGGCAGTAAAAGCATATTCTTCTGGAAAAATTAAAATTATTGAGGGTCAAATTCGCAATTTAATGAAGCTAAAAAGTTTGATGTTTTAAGAAAATTTAATTATTTTTTTTATAAATTCATACTTTTATTATTTGGTATTAATTAAATTAATCTAAACTAACTATTTTTATTATAAATGAGTTGAGAAATAATGAGAGCTTTCATAACAGCAAGCATATCTGATGAAGTTTTAATGGAATTGAAAAATATTGTGGATGTTACTTATGAGAGTTGGAGAGAGACCGGAAATATCTACTTTGATGTTAATGAGATGATTGAAAAATTAAAGGATTATGATATCTTTATAACTGTCGCGGATGATTTAAAAAAAGCTGAATTATTTGAAAAAACTAACCTAAAATTGATTGGTTCATGTCGGGGAGATCCATTCAACATCAATTTAAGTGCAGCCACTAAAAATAAAATTCCTGTTATTTATACACCTTTAAGGAATGTAGTTGCAGTCGCTGAATTAACTGTGGGATTAATTATATCATTAGCAAGAAATTTGACTCAACTAGATAGGTTTTTGCATTCTGATGATTTTGAAGTTATTGATTTTATGGATTGGATTAAATGCTATAATAAGTTTATGGGTAGTGAATTATTGAATAAAACGATTGGGATTATTGGTTTTGGTCAGATAGGAAAGCTTGTTGCCGAACGATTAAAGCCATTTGGGGTTGATATTATTATTTATGATCCTTATATAAAAGATGAAATCGGTGAAATTTTTGGTTTAAAAACCGATTTGGACACTTTAATGAAAAAATCCGATTTCGTTACAATTCATGCATCTGCAACAGATGAAAATGATAATTTAATTAACGAGGAACGAATAAAAATGATGAAAAACACCGCTTTTCTAATAAACATGGCTAAAGGAAGCCTTGTAGATTATGATTACTTGTACGAAGCTTTAAAAAATAGATTAATTGCTGGAGCGGCTTTAGATGTTTTTCCCATGGAGCCTCTGGATGAAGATAATGAGTTTTTAAAATTAGATAATGTTATAGTATTACC
>JBHLLM010000099.1:0-8730 GCA_048885575.1 Candidatus Hermodarchaeota archaeon | reverse complement strand
GCATCAGTTTCTCTTTTTTTTTCAATTAGAAAAGCCTTATCACTAACAATTTTACTAATGACTTCTCCTATGCCTTTAATATCAGGGTTTATTTCCTTCCTTAATTGATCTTCTTTTTTATGCTTTTCTATCATAAACGCTTTTTCTCCAATAGATTTTTCAATTACTTCTCCAGTTTTTTCTATCTCTGGTTTTATTTCCATTCTTTCTAAATCTCGCTCTCTTTGTTTTTCTCTCATGAAACTTTTTTCCGATATAAATGAAGAAATCATAGATTTACTCTCTTCAAATGATGCTTTCCGTTCCTCCTCGAAACTCTTTAAGTAATTCTCTCTTTCTTCCTTTTCTTTCTTGTATAAGGCATCAACAATCTTCTTTTGTTTTTCTATTTCTTCGGGAGTTAACGGTTTTTCGTTTTCTTCCAATTTTCTCACTTATGGAGTAACTTAATAATATATTTAAATATAATATCAAAATTTGTATTTAATAATTTACTTATCTAAAATTTAATAGATTTCAATATCTTAAACATTCAGATTGCCACAATTTTTATAAACAGAAAACTAGGGAATGGAATAACCCCCAAAACTCCTAATAAGTTAACTGATTAATTGGAATAGGTTCAAGTGAATCATCCGATATTGATTCCTTTAAACTCATTATTGTAAATCTCATAGAAAGCATTTCCATTACTTCTGTAAAAATTCTTAAATAAAAATCAGAATTTTTTACAATTTTAAAATTACTCGCTAACTCTTCGTATTTTTTTCTTAATTCTGTTTTAATTTTATTCTGATTGTTTAAAGTAATAACTTGAACCTTCAGCCATTCATCAATAAGGGCTTTAATTTTAATTTCAATTTCATTAAGAATGGTATAAGAGATCTCTACTTCCTTATTTTTGTTTATATTATCAAGATAGGCTTTATCTTGATACATAGGTTTAAGAAGTAATCCTAAATTAATTATAATAGGTTGAATTTGAAGTTTATCAAATGAATCTGATAAAAGTTTCAAGATTTGCCTTTTTTGCGTTAATTGAGCATAATCAATATATTCCTGAACAAATCTCATCAATGTATTTTTTATTAGAAGCTCTTTAAAATCGTTTACAGAATCAACTCCAATATCTAAAGTAGTTTCTATGCAGTAATATACAGAATTCATGAAGGCTTTTACATTCTTAAAAATTGAAAAATAATTGATAAATTGAGTAATTTTACTTAAAATTTCCATCTTAAAACTATCTGAATCAAATAATTCATCTATCTTTTTATCCAGCTTAAAATCTTGCTCAGAAACCGATAAGAATTTTCTAATTTCAGAATATTTGGTTTCAAACTCCATTATTAAATTTATTGTTCCATCTTATTAATAAAACATTATTTTTTTTTTTAACAAAAAAGTAAATATATTATGAAAGAGGAAACAAACATAAGTTTACAATGGGATCAAAGCGGTGCTACCCTGCTCTTTAGCAAGATCAATAAGAGACATCAATTCTTCAGTGGAGAGAGATACTAAATCAAAAACAGTCATGCCTGATAATTTAAGAATTGCTTTAACAGTTTCCGCCAAATTATTACAATCACCTGAAAAAAATACTTTCCGTTTCCCGAATTCATTTCTAAGTTTTTCACCAACTTCGTTTATAGCACAATATCCTGCTACTAATCCCTTGGTGTACCCTTTTTCTTTCAAAATTTCAATAATATCTTTGTCGTGACCTTTACCCATTACTAAAAACCATCCACCTTTAAATTTTTCTGGATAATCATATGCAAACGATTGTAAAGTCGCTAAAGGATTATTTTGGCAGCCTTCTTTGCATAATAATTCGGAACCCTTCACAATCATTACATCCTCGGGAAATCGTTGTAATAAATCCCAAGAATATTTGTCTTTATATTCGTCTAAATCCTTGCCGTTGACTTGCATTTTATTTAAATCACCCTCACCTAATCCTCTTTCGTGAGCGATTTTAAGGTGAGGTATCTCCTCTAACGATAAACCGAAAATTCTAGCTCCTACTACATCTACAGCGAGAGTGTCCCTACCGCCAATTAATATGTTAAACTTTTTAACTAAACGGTCCTCCCACGCAGTTGGAGGGTAATGCCCGTTAATAAGACCCTCAGTACCATCAATTATCGTTATATCTGGTTTGATATATTCATAAACATCTACTATTTTAGAATGCAAATTATAGTTATGATCTTTTCCGCGATCAGCGTGTTGTGGAAATCCCCACTGATTTTTGATTCCTAGAGTTACTCCTGCCATTGAATGAGTTTTAAGTTTTGGTATATTGATATAGGTTAGTGTTTCTCGGTTATTTATTATATATACTATTGTCTTAGGCAACCGAAATTTTTTCAAGATATACCCTTCGTTTGGATCATCCTTTACAGAAGGTTTTCCTTTAAATTCGAATGTTTCCGTTTCTTGTTCATCTAAATATATAATTTGGGCTCCCAATTCTTCACATACTTTTCTATAGCCTGTTATTTCAAATACAATCCTAGTCATATTTGCCTGAGTAGAATTTTCCATCACATAAACTTTTGCTCCTTTTTCAATACAAAATTTGATAACTTCCCGTAATACTAATGGAGAGGTATATGCGTGCTTTTTAAAGTCAATTCCATTTACTTTAATATAAACTTCCTTAGATTTTTTTATAATTGGTCCAGAAATTTCAAGATTTGTAAATATCTCTTTTACTGCAGGTTCGATTCCTTTTTTTGTATCAGATATAAATATTTCTGTCATGATTTCACCTAGTTCTATTTATCTAATAAATTTCAATTTTTTCATACACAAAAATCCAATATTTCAAAATGAAAAAAATTATAAATCACAGTTTATTTCCGAGATCATTATATTTTATTTTGCAAAAAATTTTCTTTTCTAAGATTTAACAACAAATGTGGCCAAAAGATTTCAAATTCTTTCGAACTTTTATGGATAGCATTAGAACGATATTTATCTTCAACACAATTAAAAGTTTTCCTGATGGTCTTACATATTACGATTTGAAGAAATTTGGAAATATACCACATTCGAAAATTTATCGTATGATGAAATCTTTGGAAGAAAAAGGCGATTTAGTACGAAAAGATGATAATAGCAAAGAAACTGGACGACCTAAACATTTATATTATTTATCAGAACAGGGAGAATCAAGACTAGTAGAATTACGTAAAAATATTGGAGAAATTTTTGATTGGTTAAAGTTAAGGTTTCCCGAAGATATTCCAGAGTTCGATCATAAAAAGTTCCTAGAAAATGCTACATTCCAAGTTTGGGCAAGCCCCGTGGAATATGTGATGTGCAAAGAGATCTCAGACCAAAAAAAATTAGAAGCTCTTTCTGAAATGGAATTCGATGTTAATAATATTTTAAGTAAAATTAGGAAAGAAAAAAATAATCTACAAAATAAGATAATCAATAATAAGGAGAAAACCAAATGAACTCTGCACGTATGATCTTCAAATATTGGTCGAAATCTAAGAAAGATTTCATAGTTCAAATTATTTTTCTTTCTTTATCAACCGTCTTCTCTACAATGCTTCCAATTTTTATAGGAAGAATAGCTGCTGCGATAACAAATGCTAATACTCTATTAGTTAATTTCTTCATTATTTTGTTTCTCGCAATTTTAGTATATTTTACAAATCGAGCAGCAAGACTTAGAGGAGCTGAAGTCTCCTCAAGGGCAATTTATCACTTGAGGAGTGATATTAGTAATGCAATATATCGACAATCCTTCTCTTATTTCGATAAGACTGAAACTGGTCAATTGATTTCGAGAGCTACTAGTGATATTGAAGAAACTCAACAAATTTTTGGTTTTGGTTTACAGATGGGACTGATGTCCATACTCCAACTAATTGGAATTAGCGTTGGATTCTTTTTATTCAGCTTAGAATTATCATTTCTTTTACTGGCTGGTTATGCTTTCTCATTAGGATTGTCATATTATATAGCGAAAAAGTTGAAACCGATATTTCTTGAGACGAGGGAAAGTTTTGGTGATTTGACTAACACGATTAGAGAAAATATAGTTGGAGCAGAAGTAGTTCGGATATTTAGCACTCAAGAAAAAGAACGTCTAAAATTTCTTAAAAATAATAAACGTTTTTTCGAAGCAAGTGTAAAATCTGTAAAATATTATTCGCTATACATGCCATTGATTTATATTGTTATTGGTTTCATGGTCCTTATCACTTTTTTCTTGGGTGGTATGTGGGTTATTGAAGGACGCATGGATTTAACGATAATTGTAACTTTACAGGCCTATAATGCTTCACTTGGCTTTCCTTTAATGATGTTAGGCCAGATCATGCTAGTTTATATTCAAGCTGATGCAGCTCTTACTAGAGTCAGAGAAGTTATCGATTCAGCCCCAGAGATAATTGATTTGCCTGATGCTATATCAATAGACTCTTTAAAAGGAGATATTGAGTTCAATGATGTCTCTTTTGGGTACATTCCCGAAAATAGAATTTTAAAAAATGTATCTTTCAAAGTTCCTTCTGGTAAAACTATGGCAATATTAGGGACAACAGGATCTGGTAAATCTACAATAATTAATTTAATCCCTCGATTTTATGAAGTTAACGATGGAATAATAAAAATTGACGGCGTAGACATTAAAAAGTACTTATTAAAGGACTTAAGACGGAACATAGGAATTGTTTCGCAAGAAACTTATTTATTTAACAAGAGTATAGCTGATAATATTTCCTATGGAAAGGAAGTCGCTTCAAAAGAGGAAATAATTAATGCTGCTAAAGTCGCCAATTTACATGAATTTATTATGACATTGCCGAATTCTTATGACTCTATTGTTGGAGAGAGAGGTACTAGACTTTCTGGAGGGCAAAAACAGCGACTATCAATTGCGAGAGCCTTAATAATTAAACCAAAAATATTAATATTTGATGATTCAACAAGCTCAGTTGATGTAGAAACAGAATTTAAGATACAGGAAGCTTTAGCAGAAGTTATGAAAGATACGACCACTATTATTATCACTCAACGTATTTCAACTATTCGGAATGCAGACATAATTTTAATCCTTGACCGTGGACGGGTAGTGGGTTATGGTAAACATGATGAGTTGATTGAAACAAATGTTTTATATAAACAGATATATGAAACACTATTTCAAAAACAAAAATCAAAAATTTCAACTTAGGAGGATTAATAGATGAGTAATAATCATAAAAAAGATGAAAAAGAAGAGCCTGAAATAGTTGCTCCAGCAGCAAGTCATCGTCCTCGCTTTTTCATGGACTCGAAAATAACTAAATTAGAACATCCTCGAAGGGAGCTTTGGAAATGGTTATTTTCTTATATTAAGCCATTTAAATGGAAATTTGTGACATTTTTTATTTTACTATTATTTGGAACATTGATTACATCGATTACTCCTGTTATTTCGGCAAGTATAATTGATCTTGGCATTGATTCAGGGAACATTCAATACATTATCTATATGACTTCATTCTATTTCGCTTTACTCCTAGTGATGGCAGCAATTACGTACTATTCTTCTATGGGCATGGGTAAAATATCCCAAAAGATCACCTATTCTATTAGGAATGATCTTTTTTTTAAACTTCAGGATATGTCATTAAACTATTTTGATAAAAGAGCTTCAGGAGACATTATTTCTATAACCACCAACGATGTAACTCTCCTAAATCAACTTGTTGGAGGTCAATTTGTTCAAATAATTAATAGCATAATAAGTATCGGTCTTACAATTGCAATTATGTACATCCTTAATGTTTACTTAGCCCTTTTATCTATGATCATCTTTCCGATATTCTTTGTGTTTACCTACTTATTTAGAAAAGTAGCTATGAAGTTGTTCAAAGAGTCCCGAAAAACGATTGGTGGTGTCACCTCTTCAATCCAAGAAAATGTTGCAGGTGCAAAAGTAGTTCAAGCATACGGTCAGGAAAGAAAAGCTTCAGTAGAGTTTGACAGGGCGAATACTGCAAATTATAATGCTATGATAAAAATAAGGAAGTTTATGGCGACTATCTTTCCTTTAATATCATTCGTAACCTCTATTATTACTGCTGGAGTTCTTTTAGCAGGAGGATTTGCTTATTTAGGAAATGTTTCTATTTTTGGGGTTGCTGTGACTGTTGGAAAGCTTAGTGCATATGTTTCAATATTAGGGCAATTTTTCAGACCATTCATGATGCTTATGCAGATTCAAGAAATAATAGCTTCTTCACTCGCTGCAAGCGATAGAATTTATACACTTTTAGAAGAAAAAGTAGAAATACCTGACATTGATAACCCTACAAGAATAGATAATGTTTTGGGAAGAATAGATTTTGAAAATGTTAGTTTTGGGTACATTCTGGAAGATAATGAGTTAATTGAACTTGGTGGTGAAAGGAAAACTCCAAAGAAAAAACCGATTACCTCGACAACAATGGGTCCACCAAGAGAAATAAATCCTCCAAATATGCAAAATAATCCAATGATGCAAAGAATAATCCAATTCATTAAGTCGCTTCCCGAACCCTATTCTTCCTTCATGCTAAAAAATGGCATGAATATGCCTCAAAATATAAGAATGAAATTATTCATGAGCATTATGGGTAAAAATCCCTCAGAAATTCCCTCAATTATAGATATTACATTAGCAGAATTTGGATATGCTGTTCCAAATACAGAAATTTCAAAAGGTCATCCAGAATACCTTACTAGCTTCAAAAAGGAGGAGAAGTCTACATCGCCTACTACGCCAATCCTACCTCCACAAGCAATTTTACAAATGTCTAAGTTCTTAGAGAATAGTTTAAGAAGTAAAGCAGCTTTTCAGCAATCGAGTAGTGAAATGCAAACTGATGGATCTGGAATGATGGGCAGTGGGATGCCTCAGATGTCTCCTAAAGCTATGATAAGAATGTTAGCTAATATGGAAATTCCACGAGAAATTTATGAACAGATTCCAAAAATAGTTAAGGACGCTATTAAAGAAGAAGAAGTTCTTATTAAGCACGAACAGTCCAAAGGTTATGTCCTTAAAAATGTAGACTTAGACATTGAAGAAGGAAAGACAATCGCAATAGTGGGAGAAACTGGAGCTGGGAAAACAACCATAGTTAAATTAATATCACGGTTTTATGATATAAATGATGGAGATATTAAAATTGATGGGGTTAATATTCGCGATATTACTAAAAAGGATTTAAGAGATTTAATTGGATTGGTTCCTCAAGATGCTTTTCTCTTTACGGGAACCATTAAAGAAAATCTGTTGTATGGTGTTGATAATCCTACGCCAGAAATCGAAAAGAGAATGATTAGTGTCTCACAATTCCTTGGATTACATAATTTCATTGAAGCTTTACACAAGAAATATGATACAAAACTTAAAGAAAATGCTTCTAATATTTCAGTTGGGCAACGTCAATTAATCGCATTCGCTCGAGCTTTAATAACAGACCCTAAGATATTAATTCTCGACGAAGCAACATCTTCAGTAGATCCTTATACTGAAACTCTTATCCAAGATGCGTTAGATAAAGCTCGAGAAGGTAGAACGACAATAATAATCGCTCATAGGCTTTCTACAATAAAAAATGCAGATCATATAATCGTACTGAGTGCAGATGAAAAAGGCATCGTAGAACAAGGAACTCACGAATCCTTACTTGCAATGAATGGTAGATACAAGCGTCTTTTGGAAATGCAGCATCGAGATATTGAAATTAATAATTGATTCGATCATTCGATAAGTAAACTCAAAAATTTTGAAAAATCTAAATTACACCCTTCTTTTTCTTAAGTAACACAGATTTTTTAATATTGATTGATAAGTATGTATTTTGAATTTAAAGACAAGAAGATATTTTACAAAATAAGAGAATCGAGAAGTTCTAAAGCTCTTATATTTGTACATGGTTCGGGTGGAAACTCAAATATTTGGAAGAATCAAGTTGATATGGATATAAATTACGATTTGATCGCTTTAGATCTTCCTTCTCACGATAAATCAGATAATTTTCCAGACCTCTCACTCGATTTGTACGTTCAAGTAGTTCACCAGTTAATTGAAAATTATGAATATGAGAATGTAATTTTATGTGGACATTCTTTAGGTGGTGCTATTATTCAACAATATTACTTCACATATCCTGGTGAAGTTTCTGGTTTAATATTATGTAGCACTGGGGGAAAGTTAAGAGTTGCGCCCTTTATCTTAAATAGCTTAAAAAATAATTATTCCAAGTTCTTGGATGATCTCCCTGCTGGGGGATTTTATCGTTCAACACCGAAAGAATTGATTGATCTCTATATAAAAGAAACATCAAGAATCGGTGCAGAAGTTACTTACTCGGATTTTAAAATTTGCGATAGCTTTGACATTTTAAGTAAGCTATATACTATTGAAATCCCGTGTTTAATTATAGTAGGGAAACAAGACCAATTAACTCCGGTTAAATACTCGGAATACTTTCACGATAAAATCAAAAATACAGAACTCCACATAATCAATAAAGCGGGACACATGGTCATGCTAGAAAAACCTACCGAATTTAATCAAGTTATAAAGAATTTTATCAAAAATTATCTTTAATTCTCTAGGTTTTTTTATACTATTTAAACTACATGTATGTCTCACTTTCTTTTCTTTAGGTTTAAATATAAAGTTTATGAAATAAAGTTGTTACACAAAAGTTCTAAAGAATCGCT
>JBHLLM010000098.1:0-8732 GCA_048885575.1 Candidatus Hermodarchaeota archaeon | reverse complement strand
TTTTAATTCTTCAGTTTTTCGAATGATTGATTTTAATCTGTATGTTGCTTGAATATTGTTTCTATATTGAGAAATTATTTGAGTTATTCTAATATATAACTCATCTAATTTAATATAACTCCCTAAGTCAAGATAGATTTGGGCTGCTTTCTCGTATTGTTTTATTGCCTCATTTCCTTTTCCTTTATCTGCTAATGTTTCAGCAGAATCAATTAATTTGATAGCTTCGAATTCTTGTTCTTCTTTTTCATCGTTGTTATACATGATCGAGAATACTCTTGGAGTTTGAAATTAGCGAGATCCTACAAATTAGGAAACTAATTTAGGAATCTAAATGCTATATTGCTTTAGTTATTTTATGCAATTAACCTTATTTAAATTTTGATAATAAATTAATATCTAATTCTATCCTTTTATAAATTATCAAACAATCTAATACCATTATTTTTCATCACATTTTTTAACTCTAGAGCTTGATAAACTGACGCAAAACATTCTTTTGCGTCCTCTATTGCTCCATAAAATATAAAGTTAGAATACCAAGACGCAATAAACATTATGCTTGCTTTACGATACTTAGTATGAAATTTAAGATTCAATTTAGGTGAGGAGTATTTAAAAAGAAAGAGAGTTGGTGCTGTACCAACAGGAAGTTTAAGAGATTTACTAACTATTTGTTGCGTATCGAGAATGTGGGATAAACTCTCAATATCAATAACACCTCCATCGATCCATACCTTCTTTATACCAAGTTCTTTCAATCCATCTAAAATACTAAGATTACCAGGTTGATTCTTTTCTGTAATATAAGCATACCTCTGTGTTGAACTCATGTTACTGGGTCCAAGGATTAAAACAACTACAGATTTTATTTTATTTTTCTTTAAGAGCTCAATTTCTTTGTTATTTTTGAGATTTGAAATAGAATTATAAATGTATTCATCTGATTTGATCCCTTTTTCGTTTAAATATTCAATTCCGGCAACTTTTGCGTCAAAACTTCCACCTAAAACAAATGGAGGATCGTAGAATTCAAAGTAAAAATCTAGATATTTGACCATAGCTTCGGGTGTAACAGCAGATATTTCAATTAAATCTGAGATTTGATATTTATGTGCTAAACTTTTTTGAGTATCAATTCTTTTTTTTGCCTTATTCACATCAAAATAGAGTTCATTACTCCTATCAATGAGTGTTTGACCTTGATAAAACATGGTTCCGATTAAAATAGGGGGGATTACAAAATTTCCAAAACCTAATTTAGCCTTACCATATGAATAATAATCTTCACTCATTTTAGATTCATTAATAAATTTTTCTTTAAGAATTATAGATAATATTAGTAGGAATGATTAAAAAAAGAATATTGCGATTAGTATTGATGCAGTTTTACTCCGCAATTTTTACAGCGTTTATCGGTTAAATCTTTAAAACAGCGCTCATGGTAAAGAGTTTCGCAATTTCCACACCTTATAATGTCTTGTCCTTCCTCAAAGATAAAATGACAGACTGGACATGAACTAAACATCGCATCAGAATCTAGATCACTAAATTTGACTTGTTCAACATGAGAAAGTTCAGGAGCTTCAGGTTGTTTGTTGGCTTTGATTATTGGCTTCGCTAGAGAAGTGAGTTTTTGAACTTGGGAAACTTCAGTTGGAATTTTTAGTAAGTAAAAACAATGAGGGCATCGTACTGCTCCAGCTTGTTTCATCATTTTCTCCTTTTGGGAATTAGCCCAAGAGGATAAACAATGAACATGAAACGGTGTTTGACAATTAGGACAATATCTACCACTGACATAGAAAGAACTTTTAGTATAAGGATTTTCATCAGAAAAACAAATCGAACACTTTTTATAATCTGCTAAACCCCTAATCTGTAATAAGCGCTGCTCTTGGTCTTTGGTCAAATCTTGAACTCTTAAAAGATCAGCAGCAATCTTTCTGAGAAAAGCGGGATTTTCAATAATCGAAGATGCCCCATCGCCATAAGTTTTAATATTTGAGATTGCTAAATCGTGAGCTGCTTGTAATAAGGATTGCTCGTCGTTATTATAATAATAATTACCCCCTGTGAGATCACTCATCCTTTTTAATGTATTTAGCGGAGAAAGTTCTCCAAGACGGAATGAATCTATCTTTATATTTAATCCTTGAGCCAATCGAGCCATTTTTAAGGGATCTAAAGATGTTTTAGAGAAGTTTCCATCAGAAATAACAAGAATTCGAGGAATTTTTGCTTCAATTTTACGTAATTCAGAAATAATCAATTTAATTGATAAACCTAACGCCTCTCCGATTGCAGACTTTCCTGAGACTTCTAAAGAATCTAGTGCTTCAAAAATTTTACTCGGGTTGTTTGTAAAGTCTACTATTTTTTTTGGCTTATCTGAAAAATTAACTAACGCAAAAGCACTTGAAGTATCTTCTGCAAACCTTTCGTTAATTAGTTTTTTAACGGCTTCTATACTACTTTTCAAGCGATTTGGTTTATAATCGACTCGATACATAGATCTGGATGTATCAATACAGATAACTACGTTTTCTGGGTGCCGTTCAGACAATTTAAAATACCCTTTCTGCTTTTACAAAAGCCCTTATTCATTTCTAAAATTTATATGATACAAGTATAATAAATATATATGGTTTTACACAAAACTAAAATTTTATTAATTAGATATTTTACTATAAAATAAAGTTATAGTATAATATAAGTTAAAATGATATTAAATCCGATGTATCATGTCTGAAGAGGAGACAAAGAATGTTGTGATTAAGGATTTTTTCAAAAGTTCGGTTTTTCTTAACGAATTAGATGAAGCATTAAAATTCACGCCAGATACTCTCATTGGAATAGATCAAATTTCTTCTGAAAAATTAATTGAGAACAATGTTAAAAATATAGAAGAGTTAGCACATCTCTCTTTAGAGAGTCTCCCTAATATTAAAGAAATACCGAATAATGTACTTATAAAATGGATAAAGATTGCAAAAGTATTAGAAAAAGCCATAAAGGAGAAGATAAAGACTCATAAAAAATTATTAATGATAGGTTTAGATAATGGTGGGAAAACCAGTATCTTAGCTGTACTTCAAGACAAATTTTCAATAATCAAGTCTCTCCTACCAACAAGGGGAGTAAAACGTGAAAAATTAGATTTTTTTGGTTACCCAATTCTTTCTTGGGATTTAGGAGGACAAGTACAATATCGAGAAAAACTCTATTTTAACAGACCTGAATTGTTTTTTACTGAAGCTGATTTGGTTTTGTATGTTATTGATACGCAGGATAGTGATAGATTCGCAGAAGCGGCGAATTACTTCCGTCAGGTTTTAAAAGTGTTGAACGAATTAAACGAATACCCTCCCGTTTTAGTGGTGTTATCAAAAAGCGATCAGGATATTCGCACATCTCTCGAGTGGCAAAATAATGTAGCTGCAATTAAGAATAAGTTCAATAATATTGTGAGAGAACATGAGAAAACTTCAATCCATTATTCCGACACAACTATATATCAAAAAGAAACAATATTGCAAATGTTTAGCGAAGCTTTAAAATTAGTATCTGAAACATCTGAAGTTATAGAAAATATCCTTGAGGATTTCACTAATACGATAGAAGGAAAAGCTGCAAGTTTAATTTCTATGGATGGCTTAATTTTTGGAAGTTATACGAGTTCGGATATTGATGAGGCATTATTGAATAATACTGCTTTAATCTTGCAGACGCTTTCAAACTTTCATAATTCAATAGGATTAACAAGAGAACCTTCCATAACGCTTGATTTTCCTCTTAATGGATTTGCTATTCGAGGAGAAAAATTGTTTGAATATTCCGAATTAAAAATACCGGTATATTTATGGCTTTTATCAGATAATGTAGACTTAATTTACGAAAAAATCGATTATTTTAAACAGCAACTGTTACCCTTGATTAATTTATTTCTTTAAGAAGACTTTTTTTTAAAAGCATAATCAATCCTTTATACAGTTAAATTTATAAAAAAAGTATAAGAACTAAAATTTTTATGTCTCATTTTTAATATTTCTTATGACTTATCTGTCAAAAACATATTCCTTGCTCCTATTACATTTACAATTTCCTTTTTAATTCTTAAGACCATCTCTTTTTTTAAAGAGTCTAATCTTTCAGAATTTAAGGATTCTTTTATTCTACTTCTTGCTTTCTTTCGAAGATCCCGAGACAAATATATTTTTATTAATTTGCTCTCCTCTAATAAAGTCAGTAAGCAAATAGTGTCAATACTAGGTGATTTTTTATTACTAACCACATTATGAATTATCTCCAAAAATTGCGATTTAATTTCAGGTTTCTGTAGATAAAAGAGTTTCGTATTTAAATCGGAGCTGTTTTCACTCTTTAAGATGCCTTCTTGTTCCATAGTGTCGAAAAACGAATAAATATAGGTATCTTTCTGGGATAAATTATCAATCCAATTCATTATACTTCGTTTATTTTCTGAATTTTTTATATCTTCAAGTATTTGATCTAATAATTCCTCTCCCGTTGAACTTAAATCGATAACTTCAATCCTATTTTCTGTAAAAGATATTCTATCATTAAGAAATAGATCCATTAATAATGCTCCAGCAAAACCTAAATGTTCGTAACCCTTAGAATAGCTAGTCCCCTTTTTTTCATCTAAAACCATTAATAAATAGATTTTTGATATAAGAATCTTTAGTTCTCCTCCATTAATTACAAAAAAAATCCAATTCTTTATATTCTTCTTCTATAAGAATATAGAATTCTTCTGGTATTTAAGTCATTAGAAAAGCAAAACCATAATTTAAGGATTGAGCAAAATAACTTAAAGCATTTAAAAATTGAAAATTTAAAAATGGAATATTCTACCATGATAAACGATGGAAAAATGGGAGATGTAAACACTTTAATGCTTATCTTCATAAGAGATTTTTTCTTTAAAATCTCTTAAGTTTAATTAGATCCAACTAAGATTTCAATTTCTTTTCTTGCTGAAAGTAAAAATTCGGTACTTTTATCCATCATCTCAATTGCTTTATTTATATTTTCTACTACGGAATTTAAACCTTTTTCTTGAGCGATATCTCTCCATTTTATATAGTTCTCTTTATGAGAGTTGTTATGTGCTGCCCAATGCTCGCATAATTTGGTGAGTTTTAATATTTCTTTTTCTACCATTTTAATCAGTTTTTAGATATTTTGTTATGTAAAAAGTAGGAAAATAAATAGATGTTATTAATTGAATGAAAAGAAATAAGAGAGAAAGATTAAAAAAAAGTAAAGAAAATTATCTACACATTCTTTTTAAAAGGGTAGGATCGACAATTTCTCTTGGTTGCCATCCTTTTTCATTAAGATATTGCTGAATTTCTGTTTTTAAATTAATCGGAATGTCGGCTTCTACTCTAATGAACTTTTCTAAATCAGTTGGAAAATCTACACCCTTGTATTTTCTCTCCAAATCAATCCAATGAGATAATTTAATCATACGCCCTTTACTGTTATCTGCAGGTCTTAATGCTAACTTAGCTACAAGGCATATTGCTTGCTCTATTGATTCTGCGGTGGTTAGTAAATGTTCTGGGGCGGGTCCAACAAGATGATTTTCTGTTCCATCCCTTGCATTTAGCACTTTCCAAGAGTCTTCGTCATCAGATCTCCCAATATAGAGCCGTCTATATTCCGCTGCGTGTGGTCCAATGACTGCGGGTACACCTAGTCCGTTAGCCATGCTTGCAATACTAGCTGCTTTCTGAGAATACGCGCCCCAAGCGACCCCTACTGCGCCTACACGATTTAGTATATAATCTGCTATTTCTTCGTAATTTCCGCGTAAAGGTCTTCTTGCAAATATGTTAGCAACCTTACAAGCTGCTCCGGCAATATGGGAATCTGCTACGCAGGATCCAACATTAACAATACATCCTCTATCAAAGTCTCCTGGAAATCTATCATAAATGGTTTTTCCGTCTTCATCTTTTATCAAACCTATATCCATTGCTGCGCAACCGCTTACTACAACGATATAATTACGGATACAGAATTCTTCAGCCATTTTATATAACTCTTGAATTTCATGACCATAGTTTCCGCAGCCAATCAGAGCTACAATACCAGGAATTTCACCTAATACAATAGGGGCACCGACGTTTCTTATTTCTGTGTCCGAAATCGGTCCTCTTCCAGATCGACAATTATATTTTTCATTTCTAATGTAATCTCTTGCTCCATGATTTATTAATGTTAAAGGAGATACATCTTTCATACAATCTTCTTCGCATCTTCCGCAACCAAGGCATTCATGGAATAAATCTCCTAAAAATGAAAAATTTCCATCTTTCGCTAACTTTACACCTTCTACAAGTGGTAGATCGTTAGGACAATTCCGCTGACAATTCCCGCAACCATTACATCTCATAGCCATACTTTGACAACCAGCATCATCAGGAACAGCACTTCTTCCTTTTCTTAAAGGTTTTACTTTAATCGCAGTTTCGGCTGCAACCACTCCTGCTTTTATTGGATCTAAGATTAAAACACCAGCTTCATTTCCACTAACTAGATCATCAATAATCTCTGTAATAGGATCTTCAGTTCTATCAGGTAAACCTCCCATAATTTTAGGATTGGTAGTAATGTATGGTGCTCCTACAGCTTTAGCTTCTTCAAAAGTTTTTAAGTTGACACATTGCTCATCAACCATTACAACATCAGCTAAACCTAACCGAATGTAAGGAATTTGTCTTGAAAATGAGCCGATAACTTTAGCACCTTCATAATATCGAGTTAAATCGTGCGCTGTGCAACAAATTGCTCCAACATCAAGTTTATCATCGTAATTTTGTTCGCGAATGTAATCAACTAATTCAACGCCAGGTGCGACATTATGTCCAATCATTAATATAGTTGCTTTATTTTCAGTATCCATTGTTCCCATACCTAAATCTACAATGGGAACATCTGGTTCGCCTATTGGCATTCCATAAGCAACCATTTGTGCAACATCAGAAACTTCCATCCCAACACTATCGCATAATCCTGCTAAAAAGCTTTTTGACTCAAAATCCAGATAACTTGACTCCTGACCGGTATGACCAGCAGAAAGTAGCTGTGTAATTGTATAATGAACCCAATTCATTGCAGTTTCTAAATCTTCAAGAGTTTCAGGTTTCATACCTACAATCAAACGAGTCATTGGCATTTCAACGGCTATATTATTGCCCATGTTTATTGGGACATTTCCGTATTTCTCTTTTAACCAATGAAGTAAATGATCTCCATGAGAGGAATGACATGCTGCTCCAACACAACATGCAATTTCTACAATTCTTGATTGTTGCGTTTCTGCGTTTATACCACAAGCTCCTCTTCTACCTTTTGATAGATTGCATTTTCCATATGTACATAAACAACAAAGATCGCAAATCGGCATATAATAAGGCTTGTAGCGCTCCATTAATTTAAAGAACCACGAACGAAGTGTCTCAATCGAAGGCTTAGGGTGAGGTCCCATAGGCTCCCATTCTGTTTCATCTCCTTCACTGATAATGTTTCCAGCAGTAAGTTCAAATCCTTTAATTTGCCCCAGAGGACCGGAATAGCTGTCAATTTTAATTTTTGTGCCTTTTTTCTCCATATTTTTCACAATTTTTTTTTATAATAACGAGTAATTCTAAAGGTTTTTAGAAATATATGTAGCGTTATTTTTTAACTTATATCTTTTATTGTAAGAATTATTAAGTCAATTTAAAGGTATTTAGAATATTCTAAAAAGCAATTTTGGTATTAATTTTCAAAAAATTAGTGTGATATTTCATTCAGTGTATTCAATCGATTTAAATAAGTAGAAATAATAAAATCTAAATATTACAGTGAAGCTAAAAAATCTGAAACTGCTACATCAGACATTTCATCATCGATTAAATTGGCTTCAATTTCTTCTACGAGAAGATCAAATTTATACGAACACTTATCTCCGCCAGTTAAAATACATTCTACTTCTTCACCGTCTACCTCGATACCTAAAGTATCAAAAACACCGTTAAAAATGCCAAGGTACAGTAAGCACAAGTTTTTAGCCATGATATTTCCTTTCTCTTGGGTTGCTAATGAATCGTATACATTTATAATGACATGATCTTTTTTAAACGTACCAGTGAGTCCACCATATCCCATTAGCATCATAACCTCAAGTGTGCCCAATACAACTTCCTTTTTAATTGCTATGCTCTCATTACTCCAATCTTTATTATAAAAAAATTTCTCCATAAATAATTTACCGAGAGATTTTCCTACCCATATAAGGATATCTTCAGCGTTTGTTCCAGCGAATTCGCAAAATTCCATGATTTCATTGGGTCGAAGCATAACGAGTCTCATATCTTTTTCTTTTTCACCTAAAAATAGTTGCCCTTCTTTTTCTTCAACATTTATTTGTAGTTCTTTTTTTAATCGTTTGATCATGATTTTAACCTTGTCCGATAATGGGAAATCTCAACTAACAATATTTTAGAAAGTATTTAGTATAATAGAAATTTAATTGGCTAGCTATATAAATGTATTGATAAAAGAGAGTATAATCATAAATTCTATTCTGAAACTAGCGTGAAAATCGAGTTTATTGCCTTTTCAATGTTATAACTAGTCTTAACTGAAGTAAATATGAATTCCCAATTACTGTTTTCTAATTTATCAAATTCAAAAAATTGGATTATTTCCTTCTT
>JBHLLM010000097.1:0-8749 GCA_048885575.1 Candidatus Hermodarchaeota archaeon | reverse complement strand
AATAATCGAACTTCCTTCAACTTTAAGATCGGAACAATTTAAACGAAAAAAGGATACTGAGAAAGATTTAAGCGCTAAAATTTTAATATATTTACAAGAAAAATGATTTTCTTGCTTTTATTATAATTATTCATCCTAATTTCATCTTTAATCGCTCAATTTGGATAATGCTTTAAGCGCATTATGAATATTTTAATAAAATTGATTTTTATTAAATATTCGATTAAAATAGAATCTTAAGGTTTAAAACTGTTTTAACACTTCTATTCCTACAGCAGTAATAGAATATTTTAGTTTAAATTCGTTAAATAAATTTTTTAACAAAAATGGGTTAATCTTTATGCCTGATGGAAAAATAATTAAAAAAACTCCAGAAATGGATGAATTTGAAAACGAAACAGGTAAACTTGCGATTTGGAAAGGAAAAGAAAGTAAAGAGTTTCAGAAGTGGCAAGTTAAAAAACAAAAAGATTTAATTAAAGAGCAAAAAACAGAAATGCTTTCGTTATCTCGTGAACAGCGAAAGCAAATTAAAACTGAGCTTAAACAAGAAAAAGAAATTGGGAAAGATTATGAACATCTAATAGTAGTCGAAAACCTACATAAAACATACTTGCTAGGAACTACAGCTGTTGCTGCACTTCGAGGAGTAGATTTAACTATTGATAAAGGTAACTTTATAGATATCATGGGTCCTTCAGGAAGTGGTAAGACAACCCTTCTGAACTTAATCGGGGGACTGGATACTCCAACTCGAGGTAAAATTTTCTTAGAGGGTCGTAATATTTCTATGCTTAACGATAACGCTTTAGCAGAGATTAGAAGGGAACGGATTGGTTTTGTTTTTCAATTCTACAATTTGCTTCCTCAGATGACGGCTCTGGAAAACGTAATGGTACCGTTACATTTTTCAGGAAAATTAAGCCGTAGAGGAAAGCGAAAAAAAGCGCTCGATTTGTTAACGCTTGTAGGATTAGAAGAACGTTCTCATCATACACCCTCAGAGTTAAGCGGTGGAGAACAACAAAGAGTAGCAATTGCGCGGGCATTTGCAAATGATCCTGCCATTTGTGTACTAGACGAGCCTACTGGAGACTTGGATTCTAAAACAGGAATCCTAATCTTGAATTTATTAAGAGATTTAAACAAAAGAGGGGCAACATTTATCTCTGTTTCCCATGACGCAGCTGTCTCTGAGTTCGCAACTAAAGTTTTTCACATGAGAGACGGAAAATTAACCCACGAAGGAAAAGTTGGCGGTTTGAAGGAAACGGAGTCAATGCAACTTAGGAGAAAACAAGAGGCTGAAATAAACAAGGAAAAATGTAAAAGTATGATTTTTAAATTTCTTTTTGCAAACCAAGGTAAAACTCATATAATGGTAAATGATATAAAAAACAGTATTCCAAGTCCGATAATAAATAACTTGCCAGAACATTTTACTGATATTCTTACAGAATTACTGCAAGAAAATAACATTAATGGAAGAATAATAGGAGAAGAACTTCATTTAGATTAACTTATTCAAATAATTCAAAATTTAAAGTAGAAATGTTTAATCTTTTTAACATATGCCTAGCATAAAATTAGTATTTAAATACGCATTTAAAGACCTTTTACGCCACAAAACAAGGACTTTTGTAGGGGCTTTAGGGATTACAGTGTCTATTTCACTTTTAGCATTAATTCTATTTTTGTCTGATTCAGTATCGGTGACTTTTATAGATTATTTAAGCATTGATGCAGGTCAACAAGATTTTAACATTCAAATAAGACATTACAATGGAGAACCAGAAAATCGGTCTAATTATTACGACTATAATAGCTTAATTAATACGCTACAGAATGAGGTAGATGAAATTGAATCATATATTCCGAGAATGAATCTCTGGGGTAACATAAATATCTCCAAAGGATTCGAAACTCAAGAGTTAGCTAATGAAGAAAGGAGCGTGTTAATTTCCGGAATAGATTTTGAATTAGAAAATCAACTCAAGTTTGGTAGCTTTATTAAGCCGGGATCAAATGAATTATTAGAGTTGTCGAGTTTACCTTCTAATAATTGTGCTATCTATTACGGTTTAAACGATGAGATTAAATATGCAGAAAACGACACTATTGAAATTAGAATGGGTTTTTGGCATGGGGATCAATACTTTTACAGTGTGAGAAATTTTACAATTGATCGCATTTTTGATTTTCAATTAAAATGGCCAATAGTGTATACATTTCGCCCGCTTATCGTCGTTGACATCAATACCATCTATGAAATCTTTGGAAATGAAACCTTTAATGGAAAATGTAATGAGTTAATACTTACTTTAAAAAAAGATCAAAATATTTATGACGCTCGAGATATTACTGGGTCTGAAAATAGAGTTAAAAAAATCGCGGGTGAGATTCAACTATTAATTGGGCTTAAAGAATACTATATTGATTCACCTAAAGTAGATATTTTAGGTTTTTCAGAATGGTTTAGCGTTGGTCTAACTATAATCTTCGTATTTGTGTCAATGATTTCAATGTTAATTTCGGGTGTATTGATTAATGGAATTCTTAAGACCTCCGTAGAAGAACGCATTAGGGAATTTGGCATCTTTAGAACACTAGGAGCAACTAAGAAGTATAATTTGATTATTGTATTAACCCAAGGATTGTTGTTATGTAATTTTGGAACTATTCTCGGTATAATCTTAGCTCAATTAACAACTGAATATGCCGTACTCCCCATCGCAGGCGCTTTAGTAGCACAATCAATACCAGGTTTAGCAGGGAACATAACTTTTTCTACAACAATATGGTCGATAATCTTATCATATATGATCGGATTGAGCGTTGGAATCGTGGTTAGTATCTCTCCAGCTCTGAGAGTAATGAAACTCCAATTGATTGAATCAATACATCCCTACCGTAAAGAAGATGTCTTGTATAAGCTGCAGAAACGAGCTTCTATAAATTATAAATTACTATTAGTTGGTGGAATTTTAACTGTAAACGCTGCTTTCGTACTTTTCGTACTTCCTAGAATTTTAAATTCAGGGGATACCGCGCTATTTTCAGGTACTTTAATAACCCTCCTTTTAATTTTTCTAATTGGAATGACATTAGCAGGACTTGCTATTTTACCTTTAATTTTAAGGTTTTTTATTAGATTCTTTCAAATTTTTACTAAAAAAATAGCTCCAGTATATAAAATATTCATATTTAGGTATGCAAGGAGAAATTCCAGCACTATTATTACTTTTGCTTTTACTTTTTCTTTTGTGATATTTACCTCAAGTGTATTTAGTTTCTTAGGAAACAATGGCGTGGTTAGTGCAAATCTTAATTATGGGGCGGATCTAGTTATAGAAACAAAAGGATGGTACGAACCTGAAGAAGCAGAAAGTTTTGGATTATTTGGTGGAGGGGGAGGCTTCTTAAGTGTTTCATCTAATCCGCTTAAAACTAGTCAGGAAAATGGATTTTCAGTTGATCCAAATAGAATTCTTACAGTTGATTTCAAAGAAGAATTATTAAAAATTGACGGAGTTGAAAGGATTTCGTCTGTTATTGCCAGTCCATTTCATTTAACGCAGATTTACTCGGAAGAGGGTAAAGAATTTACAGCAACAATTGGCGATTTGGCGGCTATAACAACTTTGGATGTAAGCTTAATAGGAATTGATGATGTTTACCCTTCTACAATTAAAATAGAATATGTTGAGTTTACACAAGGAGATATTTCTTCTTTTAGCCATTTATTTGAAGATCAAGAAATTCCTGAGTGTATAATTTCTGAAGCGATTTCTTTGAGTTTAGATATGTATTTAGGAGATATGATACAGATGGAGATTAATCGAGGAGACGAATCTGAGATATATAAATTTAAAATCGCTGGTGTAGCAGCAGCTATGCCAGGGTTTATGGGGAAGTTTGCACGTTCAGCTGCATCAGCAAATATGGGCGGTGTAATGATATCTCAAGACATCTATATGAGTATTATGGATATTCCACCCATTCCATATTTAGATAAAATATTTGTTCAGCTTAACTTAAATTCTCAAAGTGCCTCTAATGAAATATTAGAGCAAGTAAAAGATGAGAATGAAGGGAATTATGATTTCGATATAATTAGTTTAAGTGCTGAAATTAACCAGCAGCAATTATTTTTTACAATAATTAATATATTTTTTACAATAACCTTAGACGCAACAATAATTATTTGTCTTTTTGGGTTACTCTCCTCTTCTTATTCCACAATTATAGAAAGAAAGAAAGAAATAGGAATCATTAGAACTTTAGGATTAAAAGGAAAAGAAATCGGAAGAATGTTCACTATCGAATCTTTGATTATTATGCTAAGTAGTGGAACTGTCGGGGTTCTGGTAGGATGGACAACCAGTCTATTATTGAGTGTGTCGATGAATTTAACAAGCGGTTTACCAAATGTACCTGTTTTTCCATTCTCAGATATGATTTTTGTGTTTACACTTTCTATTGTTTTTACATTGATAGGAATGAAAGTGTTACTTAAGAAATCTAGAAAGAAGAAAATTGTAGATATTTACAGAGAAACTATGTAGGAGGAAAAGAATAAAAATGAAGAACTCTAAAAGAATCGTTATTTATATATTTATTCTTAGTTTTCTTTCTACAATGTTCCATAGGGCTTTTACTATACAAGAATTCACTCCAAGAGTAGAAGATAATATTAGTTCTAAATCCGCTTCAATACACACCTCAGATATCGCTGGTTCTGACCTTTACGCAGAACAAATCCATGCTTTTGTTGCGGGAAATAAGTCAGTAATTAAACAGTCACTCTTTACGAATGACACGAGCATTTTATCCCGCTTTGATACTAGAGATCCCGCATTTCGCAAATGTAATGTCGCTTTTAGCGCATCAAATGGAATTACGCCAGAGCTATTCCCACGCATCCTTAATGAGGAGAGTTATAGTCAACAATATGAAATGACTTTTAATAGTTTTTCGGGATTTCTCTATTATGATGAAGAATTAGACGAATTAGATGTTCAGATGAGAGCTGATAGAGCTCTCGAAATCATAAAGAGAAAATTTGAAATAGATTTAATCAGAGTTGAAACCAATAATTCTTATTTCTTCCCTTTTGTTGGTCATTACCCTGATTGGGAGATATATTTCCGTGAGGTCACAACTAATCTTCCGATGGACGGATATTGGAAAGCATTAAACGTTGAAAGGTTAACATCTGAGGAATATTTGAAGAATTACCATTTATCCTCAACGTTTTTATTAGTAAATTCATTAGATTTCTTAGATTGGGATATAACTAAATCTATTGATCAAGTTAATTTTAACATAGATTCCTTAGATTTAGGATACTTAGAAGATTTAAGTATTAACAATATTTTTGAACAATTTACAAATGTTGTAGAAGATTACGGATCACTATTTGGAAATATTTCTGATATTATTTCCTCTAATGAGACATTGACTCAGGAAGATTTTGAGGAGTTTGGGAACATTTTTTCTGGACTAACTTTATCAAATGAATCTCATTACACTAGTTTTATGATACAATATGAAGGTGAGAACCAAGGTATCAAAAGAGTTCATGAAGATGAATATATATTTAATTTATGGGATGCTCTAGGGTATGAGGGAGCACCTCTCAAACCTAGTGAGAAGACATACATTTCCTTAATAGGTGCTTTTATGAGCGAAGTAGTTATTAATATTTTCTGTACAGATATAGTTGATCAAACACCTAAATATTTCACGCTTTATGACTTTTTGATTGAACAAATTGGTTTATTGTTATATTATGCTGAAATAGATTTTGACATTCAGACTTTAAAAGATTATTCATTTGAATTATTTTGGGTTGATGAGGGGGGCTTTAAACGAAATAATGTAAAACCTGTAAATTTAAACGATGAAACAGATGTTATCAATTTCTTGCATCTAGTTGGTTTTCAAGGATTATCTGGAATTCCTACGGGAATATTTAACCCTATAGGAACTTTTGAAATTACTTATAAGATATCGAACTCGGAGCCAAATCTAATAATTATGAAAGACTTAATTGGAGGAAACGCTTCAAATGGAATATATAATGACTTCTCCTTTAACATCACCACAAAAAATGGAGGAAACGAAACTGCATGGGGGGTGCCTACTCCTATTCCAATCGATTTAGACGATGTTTTTTCTGTAATTGTTGGTCCTATAGGAGTGGTATTAGGACTCGATCAAGATCTTAAAGATGCTATTTGGGAGGTTGTCAGAGTCGAATATACGGGTCAATACGATTCGATCGAAGACTTTTTTAATTTTGATAAAGATCCACGTATTTTTTATTTTGATACTACAGGAGCAGGAATTATAGACACTTACTTTCCAAATTTTAATAACCTCACGAATTTACTTCCGTACAACGAAAATATGGATAATGTAATTAATTTAATAGAAAGTGGAAATCCTCAGTTAATTGCGTCATTATCAGCTTTAGGGATATCTTCAAATTCGTTAAAGGATTCGTTCACAAATGAAGATAGTATTTGGAACGATGAAAATTGGTTTCTAGAGCCAGGTGAACTCCTTACATATACTTATGATAATTTTTCTATAGGAGATATTGATTCTTTTTCTCCTTTTTATAGTTATAATTTCACAATTAAGGAGACATTTCCAAGCTTACCATCTATAATATCAGGAGTCTCGATTGAAGACACTACGCCTCAGATGGCATTAAGTACTGATAATCAAGTTTGGATGATTCAATCAGAACAAATCTATGTAGATCAACATGAATTAGAAGTCCAATTTCTTTTTCAGAATGATTCCAAGATTGATTTATATAATAACTCTTTGGATAGAGTTTCGTTTTTAATTAACTATACTGATTCTAACAACTTATTAAATTTTGAAGTTTTCAATTATTCTTCAGAGGAATTCCAAGATTTATCTCCGTATCTTTCAGCAACAACCAATAATAGTGCGATTTTTACATTCGTCAAAAATCGAGGTAGTCTCGAATGGCTATTTGATCCAAACACAAGAAATAACCATACAATTCTATTAAAATTGAAGGGGATAAATAATAATCCTTTTAACATTTCAATAAACGATTTAGATGTAGAATTTTATTTTCGGGATGTTAATGAATATCTGGTATTAGGTTCAAGGATTATTTATACATCTTCAAGTGGTTTGGTAGAATATGTAAGAAGCTCAAACTCAATATCTTTAAGTACGACAAATATGGCTTCGATTGTGGCATATGCTTATTTGGATAGGTATAATTCTTATGCAGGAGAACTTAATAGCTACACAATAATCTTAAGAAATATAGGTTCTTCTCTTGCTAAAGATATCAATATTTCAATAATTATCCCCGGTATAATTCACGATCCAATTAATTTTACTGTAGAAAATGATAGTTTAAATTACATTCTAGCAGAACTTCCTTCATCAGAAGAAATACAATTAGGATTTTCGTTTTATGTCCCTAATTCTGCTATTATAAGTCATTCATTCATTAATTATAGCAATACTGAAATAATCCAGAATTTAAATTCCACTAACTTAGAGACACATCCGAACGAGGTGTATTTTTCTGCTCCTATTGATTATTCAGATCGCTTGCCTTATGTTAAAACTATTGAGATTTTTTATAATAGTTCGAATTTAGCGCCATCTATTGACGAAGAAATAAACCTATCGATTTATGTGAAAAATAATGGACTTGAAGGTTTACTTGTCCAAAACTTAACTTTTTCGATAAATGACACATTTGGAGGTCTAGTTCCTGTAAATAACTCAGTTCTAATGACGCCATTAATTGCTTATAATACAACAGAAGTACTCACATTTACTTTGAAAAAAGTTGAATGGAGAGGATACTATTATCCTGCTATTAATTATTTTAGTGGCTTGGAACAAAATACTATTCAAATTGCAGCTTCTAAACCAATTATTTTGGGGATTATCAACTTTTCTATAATAAAATCAGTAGATAAAAATCAAATAGAGATTGGAGATTTAATTATAGTTAATATTACCATTATTAATGTAGGAAATATTTGTGCTAAAAATATTAGTATAAACGATGCCATAAGTTTTACTGATATCGAATTTGCTTTAATTAGCGGTAGTTTAATTCAATCTATTTTAAAAATTCTCCCTGGTGAAAGTATATCATTTTCTTATAAAATTAAAGCTATAATACAAACAATAGTAGAATTAAAACCAGCTTTTATTGAATACTTTTATTTAAGAGGATTGAAAGATCTATCCAATGTTATCGAGGTAAAAGTAATAATTCCAAAAATCATAGCAATATCATTTGTGCTAGGACCAACTTTGATTTCACTCTCTATTTTGGTTATTTTTAATTGGAGAACTAGAAAATATAAAGGAAAGAAGTACGAAATTCAAAGAAATGAATTGATGCTTTTTAAAATATCTCGTAGTGAAGCAGTGTTAAAAGTTGAAAACACATTGAGAGATAGATTTAATGTAATAGCCAAAGAAAATAAGAATAGATATTTAGAAGATATTAATGGAGGAGATCAATCCGATTGAGAAATATAAATAAAATCGTAATAATTTTTTCAATCACGATTGGTTTAACAATTGGGTCAAATCTCTTTTTAGATTTACTCATAATAAATAATAGCATAAGCCATTCAACAACTCAGAACGAAAAGGTAGAAAATTTACATATATCAGATAATAATGAGAATAATATCATAGTATTTTTTAATAAATCTACGTACGA
>JBHLLM010000096.1:0-8785 GCA_048885575.1 Candidatus Hermodarchaeota archaeon | reverse complement strand
TTCAAATCATATCTACGCGGATATATTGAAAATGGAGGAACTTGCTTACAAGTAAATATGCTTGATGTAAATATGTTAAAAGATGCCCAAAAACATCCTGAAAATTACACTAATCTCCTAGTTCGAATTACGGGTTATAATGCTTACTTTAACGCCATAGGAAAAGAGTTACAAGATGAAATTATTGCCCGAGAAACACATTCGATATAAGTTAAGATCCATTTTCTTCACAGTAAAATTTTATTAATCTTCTTTTATTTCTGTCTTTAACGTAAAATTAAAAAACTAATATTGTGAATAACATGGTTTTAGAAACAAATATCACTAAAATGTTTGGTATTAAGCATCCAATCGTCGCAGCACCAATGGGTCCTTTCTATACAACCCAATTAACTATTGCTGTTTCTGAAGCGGGAGGTCTTGGCGTATTGAGTCATTCTGCTTTAATAAGCGATTATCTGAGCGGAAAAAACGTAGTTAAAATTATGCAAGATAACATGTTAGAGGTTATCGAGCATACAGATAAACCTTTTGGATTCAACATAAGAACATCTAGAAGAGAACTTGATGCGTTAAAACTAGTAAAGGAGATTCCTAAGTTCATTATGTCTAATCAGAGAATAAAAGAACAATGCGTATATGCTATTACTAGCGCGGGGTCCTCAAAGACTCTACCTCAAACTCAATCTTATCAAAAATTAAAGGAAAGCGGGTCACAAATAAAGCACTTCCACGTTGCTCCTGCTTTATGGCTAGCAGATAAATGTGTAGCTTCGAATGTAGATGGAGTGGTCGTGACCGGTGGCGAAGGTGGCGGTCATCAATCTTATGAAAAAGTTAGCACTCTGGTCTTACTCCAACAAGTTCTGAATAAGTATCCAGATCTTCCTGTAATTGCGTGTGGTGGTTTTGCTACTGGTGAAGGTCTTGCTGCAGCATTATCTATGGGCGCAGGTGCTGTCGCGATGGGTTCGCGTTTTATAGCATCAGAAGAAAGCGAATTCTCGGTGGAGTATAAATCTATTCCTCCGAAAGCTAAAGCTCAAGATACAATTTTAGTAACTGGCGCTCTCGGGCCTATTCGATTGTGGAAGAATGAGTATTCGCTCCATCACGGACTCGTTGCTGGTAAAGACGAAAAAATGGCTGAAGAAGCAGCTATGACCGAGGAAGATATAATCGCAGAAGGGAAAGCTTACGAAGCAGCATACAAAGGCGATACTAATTCTGGGGCTGTATTACTTGGCCAAAGCATTGGTATAATAGAAAGCATGAAAAAAGTCAAGGATATAATCGAAGAAATTGTATCTGGTGCCGAAAAAAGACTAAAAATAGCAGTAGGTTATATTAATTAAAATAAAAAGAAACGTTTATCTTTTTCTTTTCTTTTGGAATTGAAACTTCAGCAAAAATATTTTTTTAATAAAATTAAAAGTTGTTTATAAATCGAGATTTTCAATAATCGTTGCTACTCCTTGACCCCCTCCCACGCAAGCGTTAGCAACACCAAATCTAGCTTTCTTTTCTTTTAAGATTCTTGCTAGAGTGCCTGTTAAGCGTACCATTGTAGAGCCTAATGGATGGCCAATCGCGGTAGATCCTCCTTTAATGTTAACCTTTTCCTCTGGAATGTTAAATTTATCCATACAATTTAACGCAACGATGCAAAATGCCTCGTTTATCTCCCAAAAGTCAATATCATCCGCTTTTAATCCCGCAATTTTTAACGCTTTTTGAGTTGCTGGTACTGGACCCCTCCCCATTACGGTAGGATCCACCCCCGCCCATCCAATTGATAGGATCTTTGCCATAGGTTCAATCCCTCGTTTTTTGGCTTCTTCAGCTTCCATGATTACTGCTGCAGTAGCCCCTGCATTTAAAGGCGACGAATTTCCCGCCGTTATTACTCCTTCTTCTGTTCCCTCTCGTTTCATATACCCTTCTTTCCCACCATTTTTCTCTAAATAAAAGGGAATCGATATTCGACGCAACTGGGAAACAGCTTCTAAAGTCGATTTCCTTGCATTCATGTCTCTATCAATTATCATCTTCTCTTCGACATTCCCTTCAATGTGACCTTCGATGGGTATGATTTCTCCCTTGAAATACCCCTCTTCTTGACTTTTAACGGTCAAATTGTGACTTCTCACCCCAAATTTATCTAAATCTTCTTTTGTAAATCTCGGTACTTCTTCTTCGTAAAGTTTTTGAGCAGTCTGCAACATATTAAATGTAGTTTGTAAGTCTAATTCGGGTCGATAAAACTTACTTTCCTTGTTTTCAGTGGAATAATTACGATCTATACCAATCCCGCGAACGCGAGTCATGTGTTCAAACCCAGTGGCTAACATACACTTACTGTTACCTGTCATGATCTCCATAATTCCTACGTGCATCCCTGACCCTGCTGAGCCGCATTGTCTGTCAATAAAGAACGATGGAACTTTGTAAGGAAATCCCGCTAGGAATAAAGGACCGCGACCGCCGTAAGTCCAATTCTCTAACACTCCTGCCGCAACACCTATTGCTACTTCCTCCATATCCTTTTTTTCAATTCCTTTATCAGCTAAACTCCCATCAAAAAATTTCATTAATAGTTCAGCAAGGAGTTCGTCACCCCGAATTTCACCAAACACGTCCCGTTCAGGTTGGGTAGGTCTTGAACGGGAAAAAGCCGTTCGAGCATAATCAATCAACCATACTTCTTTCACACTAATCTCTCCTATAATTACGTAAATATTTTAAAAATGTATAAAATTCACAATTTAGATTAAAAATAAAAAGATTTAATTTTTATTAGTTAATTTTTTACTATTTCTATAGTTTTTTCTTTTTTCTCATGAAACTGACGGCAAATCCGATAGAAGCGATCAATGATGTAGCGAGAACAAATCCTACTGAAAATCCAGGAATTGCTTCTGGAGGAGCAGGGCTGTATTTTACTAAATCAAAATGCAGTACGTAATTCCAATGCCAAGCTGTGTCCCAATCTTTATCCATTGCACGTCCAGTTAAATCGGTTCCTAAATAGAGTCTTGCATATTGGAAATTCTGAGCCCAATCTGCCAATTCACTCCAATATTGTTGTATTCCAGTGGAATTTTGGAAATAGAGTTTTGAAATCAAGGCATCAGACGTAGCATTGTAACTAAAACCCATATTGGAGCCCGCTTTATACGGAAATGCGTAAGGATACGAATTGTAATCTGCTATATATCTACCATAAGCTACATATGGAAAGGTAGCACCCGCTGGAGTTCGCTCAATAATGCCAGTACTCTGATAGTATGCTGAAATGTATCCTTCATTATTAATCCGGTCGTCAGGAGCTTTAATGGCAAATCCATCGTTGGATAATAGAGGTAGCGTACCGGCTAATATTGCAGGATAGGTACCGATTAAATCTTCAGTAGCAGCTATATCACACCCAATATCAGCAAGGGCGGATATCAACACAGAATAAGATTCAAGATGGGCCTGATCGTAATGATATTCAAATGTGTAGATTGGAGTACTCGCTGCAACAGCGTTCCAATCATCTGTGGGACTAGTTAAACCGCGAGCTAGGCAAACTGCTCCCCATACTGGATCATCCAGAAGTGTTTGTCGCGCAATTGTGAGATCTCTAGTTGGTAGGTTTACAGCGGGATCATAATATTCGTGACTAGCCGTTAATAATCCTCCAGAACGCACTACCCGACCTCCAAATAATGCAAGATATGTATCGTAATCGAACGCGTATGTAAGCGCCTTCCTAAAGGTGCGATCCACTCCATGAGTTGGCTTTAGAGTTCCATTTGCGTATTGAATATTAGTGGAGGCTAAAATGCTATATTGAGTTAAATTAAGGCCTATATCATACCAGTACCGCAAATAAGTCTCATCAACGCAATTTAAAACGACAACTTCCCCGTAGTTATCTGGACCCATTTCTATATACTTTAGGTTAGAGGCGGTAGTTACATCACTATAACCAAGCGGTTCCCATGAACGATCATAGGCAAAGTCAATATCGCCTGTGACCAGCGCGGTGGTTCTTGCTGCATATCCTGATTCATCGTGACTAAAAACGACGGCTGTCACGCTTGGAACCGTATGCCAACCTTTAGCCTGTTGAGCTGAAGCGTTCCACCAATTATCAAATCTTGTCATTGTGCCCGTATCGAGAGAAAATTCATCAAACATATAAGGTCCCGTACCGATTAAATGTCCTGGGAAAGGAGATGTTGCGTTATTTTGTGGGAAGCTTGGATTATCTCCATATCCAAGGATAGGAACATCAAAATAATCTTTATAAGCATCCATGGAGATAAACCTAATCCACGGATTCGATAAATATTGTGGACCAGTACCCCAATCATTGAAGAATACTCTAACCGTCCCTCCTGATTGCTTGCTATCCAGTATGGTTATGTTTGTAAATCGAGGAAATCGATTATAACCAAAGGGGATATCATATTGTAAGGATGTTCCAAATCCAGGATATTCACTAAGATACCCTAAGGCGTTATAAGGAGGAGGAGCTAGAGGGCCACGTAATTTTGTTACATTCCAGGACGTAGTTGCGTAATCATCCCAATCATTTATACTCATCCAATAAAGCGGTCTATTACTAGTCACAGATGAATCAACTGAAGCACCAAGACAGAAATTTATATTTCCCAAGGTGTACATGTGCCTATCAAGGTTCCATTTACAGACTGTGGCGTTCCAATCTGAGCCATCGTGAAACTTAACGTTTTCTCTAAGAGTGATATCCATGTAATCAACTCCGCCATAGTTCATAAAACCCGCAGCATTCATTTCATTTGGTCGATCATGTATTGTCCAATTAGTTGCAAGTACTGGCACTAAATTATCATACTCTCCGGTTTCTGTATCACTTGGCAGATCAAATAATCCTTCAAGAGCGTTATACCTGAAATAATCGCCTGTACTTGCTCCAAAACTCACACCATCCCAATTAAGTATGGGGGCTGGTCCAGCAATCCCCACCGTAAAACTGGGTATCGCTCCTTGAGCTCTGACTTCGAAAGGTAAAAATGGAAATAACATAGAAATAACAAATAGAGAAAAAACTAATCTTTTTGACCATTTTCTCATTTTTACTTCTCCTTGTTGTTTTTTAATTTAATATTCGATTTTTTTGTTAAAATATTTGTATTAAGTTAATTTACGATGTAAATTTATTTAAAGCTTGTGTAATTATATATGTAAACATTTGTAAATCGTAATACTAATGGTAAAAAAACTGTTGAATACAGCAAACTTATAAGGAATTTTGAATATTTTGAGTCAAATTTGAAATTACAAAATTCGATTAATAATAATGTTGCAAGACGAAGAAAATCAATTTAAAATTGAAAATAACGAAAAAAAAGGCTATGTAAAAATCGATTGGGGTCGCCAGGGCGGCGTGTTTTTAGCTTATATAATAGTATTGCTGGGATATTACGGTATTGTTGTCAACATCGGTATGGTGAATAACTCTCTTCCAGTATCAGGGTGGTATTCTTATAGCGATTTATATAATTATAGTGTTCATGATCGTCATTGGATTTTTGGACATGATGATATATCATCACTGTTATTTTGGACATACGAAGCGTATATTGACTCCTTCTTCTTGCCTTTGATACTGTTATTTGTTACTTGTTTTTTATTGACATACAAGGAGGATATTCCACACTACGGAATAAAGGCGTCAATCTGGCTTGTGCCTTTAATAATCATTGAGGCTTTCATATTTTATGCGATCACGTATGGTTTTAATATAGTACCAATTATCTACCAATTTGGAAATTGGAGGGGTTATCTACATATTTGTGTCTTAATAGCGATTACGCTCTCTGGTGCTATAAGTGGTATGAAAGTCAAACAGTTGATTAAATCAAAAAGAGATATATAATAAAAGAATTAAAAGGAAATTATAATTCGTAAAAAGGGAAAGGAAAATGGCTAAACAACCAAAAAATATGATAAAGTATATCATCAAACGGATATTAATGATGATTCCGATGTTGTTGCTTGTTTTGACTCTTTCTTGGCTCTTATCATATATAATGGTTTTGCAAAATTTAGTTAACCCCGTGGCAGGCAGGTTGGGTAATACACTCGATCCTGACATAATTGAAGCAGAATTACAGAGAATTGGATATTACGACCCATGGTATATACAACTTGCTACATATTTTAAGAATTTCTTTACTGGAAATTGGGGGGTCTCGTACAATATAATCCGCGATAAACCTGTAATAGAACTAATTTCCGAAATATTTCCAAAAACAATTGAATTAATGATAATCCCAATAATTTTGAGTCCTATAATCGCAGTTAAGCTTGGAATAGCTTCTGCTACCCATAAGGATAAAATAAAAGACCTAGGTGTTAGAACGGTCGCTATCTTAGGAGCAGGGGTCCCTATCTTTTGGATTGCTGACATGCTCCAACGCTTTTTTGGTCATTATCTAAGTAATTTTACGTATGGAAGTTTCGATATACCTGCTTTTTTCGGAAATACACCTGGAGGGGGGAATCCAGCACCCCCAGTTGTAACAGGATTTCGGATTATTGATAGCATATTAGCTAATAACCAAGTGTATTTATGGGATACATTTATGCACTTGATACTCCCCGCCGTATGTATAACTTTTGTATCATTGGCGAGTATGACAAGACAAACGCGATCAAGCATGCTGGATGTATTAAATCAAGATTATATTAGAACTGCCCGAGCTAAAGGCGTTTTAGAAGAAGATGTAATTAATAAACACGCGATTCGTAACGCGTTGCTACCAGTCAGTAATCTTATTGTAGGTGGTACAGCAACAGCATTGTTAGGATCTTTCTTTATTGAAGTCGTTTTTAATTATAAAGGTTATGGTTATTATATGGTCATTTCTATATTAGTAGGAGATTACCTAGTTACGCTTGGGCTCCTAGTATTTGCGACTATAATAATCCTTTCGGGGACATTAATTGCAGATGTTTTATATACCATAATTGACCCAAGAATAACATATACATAAAAAGAGAGAAGGTACTAAGATGTCTAAACTAACTTTAAAAGGAGAAGGTGTAAAGGAGCATATAGCATCGCAATCGTTAAGAAAAAAGAGACTTTTCCGTTTCATAAAGTTTTATTTAATTCCTGGTTGGCGGGATCCCGAATTTTCTTCGCAAGAATATCAAATAGAAAAAATAAAGTCTAAAAGGAGATTGTTTCGACACCTTCTTAAACCTCTTACAATAGCAGGATTAATAATGATTTTATTTATTTCTGTTTTAGCTATATTTGCACCTTTACTTACTATTTATCCATTACAAGACCTTGTAGTACCCTATGTTCCTCCTATTCCAGATGTTTTTGCTCCTCCAGACGGAATTTATCCAATGTTAATTGGATTGGCAATTTTAGCTATGATTCAATGGGCAATATTCAGATCTGCAAAACATTATTGTAAAAAGAAAAAGAAAAAAGAAGTACTTATTTGGATATTTCGAGTATTAGAATACGAACCAATAGTAACATTGATTATTGGTATTGTAATTATAAACAGTATAATACCTCTTTTTCCTTTAGAGTTGAATGACCATCCGTTAGGAACAACCTATCATGGATATGATGTTTTAGGTAGGATTATTTGGGGCGCTAGAACGACAATTTTTACATCATTAATTCCCGTAACAATATCCATCGGAGGGGGTCTTATTATAGGCATTATTGCTGCTTATTTCGGTGGAGTTATTGACTATCTCATCATGCGCTTTGTGGACTTATTCTACGCTTTTCCAACACTGATCCTCATTATCATAGTTACACCTATGGTTGGCACCGATTTATTGACCACTCTTATTATTTACGGAATTCTATTTGTCCCATATAATATTAGATTCATGCGATCGCTTGTTTTCCAAGTAAAACAACTTGAATACATTCAAGCAGCGAAAGTTGGTGGCGCGTCACGGTTTATTGTAATGTTTAAGCACATATTGCCAAATGCGATATCCCCTATGCTCGTATCTTTTTTTGGTGGTGCCGCAATAGCAATAATAGGTTTAGCAGGTCTTGCATTTATAGGATTTTCAGACAATACTGTAGCAAGCTGGGGTATTGATATTTTATGGGCTCGAGGCAGATATAGTAATATCAGTGCTGCTGTTTGGCCTGGAGTCTTTATTGGAATTGCTGCCATAGGATATATACTTCTTGGAGATGGATTTCGAGACGCACTAGATCCACGATTAAAATTATAAAAAAGAGGGATAAAAAGTTTTAGCCACAATATTTCAAACTGAATTCGGACTTAACTACGGAAAAGCTCTAATAGAGTCAATGATTATCGTCTTTGCTTTATATCTAATTTCAAACTTTATTAATAATCAAATTCCTGAAGAAAAACAACTCTTAAAGAAAGTATTTAAGAGAAAGTCAGTGTTAATTTGTTTTGCTATATTATTACCTATAATTATTGGTGTTAAATTTACCTTTGAAACCTTATGGATGTTCAATCCTATATTTTTGGTTTTCAATAATAATGCGGTCTCATTCGCGATTATAACCATGCTTTTTTATTTTTTCTCTAAGAAGCTAATTTTAAAAGATAATAGAATTAGAGCTTTAAGGGAGGTGCAACCTAAGAATCAATTTATCAAGATATTTAGAATATTTATCATAATAACTTGGATAATTGCTGCAATCTTTATTTCAATTCCGCTTCTAGGACTTGAAATACTTCAAGGGGAAGATCCGGTATTAGTTGATATATTCTACCTTGGATTTATA
>JBHLLM010000095.1:0-8788 GCA_048885575.1 Candidatus Hermodarchaeota archaeon | reverse complement strand
GATGTTGCTCTAAATGTCCACCAACCGGGGAATATAGCATTTTCTTTATTAATATGTAAAATTAAATCCCCTTTATTTCCATAGTCATAGGAACGACTTTGTAATGTCGGATCTAAAACAGATATGAAATTCCAATTTTCTGGTTTCTCAATTGTAAATTCAAAATCTGAATATTGCGCTGGCATATAAAAGTTATGCGAAAATTCCCAAATTATTGTTCCATTTTCCAAAATTTCATAGGAGATTCCTTCGTTGGTTGTTTGACCTAATTTTGAGTGAGTTTCATGATAACCATTTATCATAGTGTCTAAAATAAAAGTTAAATCTGGAGATTCTGTAGTGAAATTAAGCGTAATTGGATTTGATTCCCAGCTATCGATAAGTTCTTTATCAGAATTACCCCATTCCTTATCATTAAGACTCATTCCATTTAGTTTTAAATTAATATCAGATTGAGTAGAATTAGACGATGCTGTTACAACTAAACTAACATTATCAAACCATACTATATTTTGGAACGCTTCTTCAAAATAGCTAAGTTCAACTGAACTTCCACTCATTATACCTACAGAAATGTTAAAATTTTGGTCGTTTAATAAACCTTCAAAGATAGATGTTGTATTTGTCCAAAGATCCAAGTAAATTTTTCCCGTACTATACCATTTGTTTTTTCCAGCTTCAATTATGTCCCCCATTCCTTTTGAATATACCTTTTTATTATTAATTTTAAAATAGATATAATTATCATTCGATTCTAATCCAAATGGAACATTGTAATCAAAACTTAGATAAGCATCTTTTATGGAACCTCGAGGAATTGTAATGTTTTGATATAATTCCGAAAAAGCACCTTGAGTATAATCAAAATCATAATAATCAATATAATTACCGTATAATCCTACATACATAGCAGTTGCATTACCACATTCGCCAGCTCCATAAATATTAGTTCCACTAGCTCCATTTTCAACATAATTGAATTCCCAAGTATCTGAATTTATATCATAATTTGAACTATCGTTTACATATTCATAATAGTCTACCTTATAACCATAATAAGGATCTGCATTATCCGCTCTATATGTTAATTGTATTGTGTCTCCGGGGATCCATGGAGAATATACATTATATCTTGAAGTAGAATTATCTACATCTGTGATGAGGTGATATTGGTCAGAACCATCTAAAACATAAAGATAATCATAGAACCTCTCAAAACCTAATTGTTTAAAATGTACTCGCATATAAGTTGGATTATGATTTCCAACTATTGTATGAATAACACTGCTAGGATTGTGAGGTTGATTATAAGGGTGGCTGGTTTCGAATTCTTGATACACTCGAAAAATAGTAGGCGAGTTAAATCCAGAATTGTTAACCCAATTTCTCGTGTCATAAATATCATTAACTGAAATATTAATTTGGGATGCTTTCCAATCATGAATCTCGTCTAAATAGTAAGTTAAATTAAGTCCTTCTTGATTGCTTAGGGATACATCTTGATTACTATCATATAAATTGCCGTAATCTGTTATATTTAAGGGAAGTTCAATACCTTCAAATAAAACTGAATCAATGTCTGCGCTTACCGGTATTTGGGATATGTCATTAAAATTTCTATCTAAATCTTCTGCTTTATTATTGGAATTCGTAGTGAAAAAACTACTAGAGAGAAATATTGTTAATATAAAGATGAAAGTTGTTATTCTTAGAGCTGAAGCTTTATTTAAATGGAAATTATTCTTAACTAATTTCATAATGTCCCCTGTTATATATTAGAATAATTATAAAATTTATAAAAGCTAAAATTAATAAATTTAAGTTTTAAGTTAAAAGAATGAAATATAGATAGATGTGTTTTCTGATAAGAGTAAATTAAAAAAGGAATAAGTGAAAAACTAAATTAAGCGAATATTCTAACCAATACTTAGTGAGGAATGTCATTGATAAATTCAGATTTTAATATATTTACATAAGAGAGTTTATCGCTATTTGTTAACGAGTCTGGTTTAACTCCTCTATTATTATAGGAATCTGGTGGTAATTCGTCAAAAAGAGAAAGGATTAAGATAATAGCGTTTTTTACGAGCTCCTTTTTTCGCGTTCGCTTCAAAACTTTCATTAATTGAATAAATGATTTATTTCTCCAAAGTTCTCTTGTTTCTCGGTTCGTGTCTTGGTTCTGAAAAAAATCGATAATATTTAGATAATAATCGAGTTCATAGCTCTCGTTGTTATTTGACATGATCATTATTCTTAAACTGTATTCTTAAATCTATAACCTTAGAATTGGTTTTTAAATTAGATGAGAACCATAGTTTTTTGTTATTATATTTCGCACATGTTTACTTTTTTATAATTATATAGTCTTACTTATTTTGTTCAGTTTAAGAATTTGTATGGGCATTTTATTTTCTTATATGATATTTAGATATTATATCGATCTAAGAATATTTAACAAAAATAGAAGAATGTATGAAATATTTAGATGTTTTCTAATTCGGGGGGAATATATCCGAAAGTGGTTCGAAAACGCGTTCTAACTTTTTCAATGTCATAAAATTGCGTTTGAGCACCATTAGTCTCAACAACAAAAGAACCCAAAATAGTTCCTAGTCTACAAGAATCTAAGAGCTTCATACTTAAAATTAATCCTGTTAGAAATCCCGCTCGGTAACCATCTCCAGCACCAGTTGCGTCAACAACATTATTTGGACTCGCAATAGGTATCTCCACACGATTTAATTCGTCAGTATCGGTCTTTAAAATTAATTCTGAGCCCTCTGAGCCTTTGGTTTTTATAATGGCTTTAACAAGTTTGAGTATATTTTGCTCATTTAAATCCGTCTTTTTCATTACTTGACTTATTTCAAATGAATTACCAATTAAAAACTCAGATTTTTCTAATATATCCACTAAATCTTCCTTTGAAAATAAAGGTGTTATTTGTCCTGGATCGAATATCATTGGAATTTTTAAAGCATGTAATTGATCCGCAAAATTTTTCATTGCTTCAATACTCTGAGTTGAATTTATAGCAAATGCGTATTGCTCTGGATTTGCAATCTTCCTCCGTAAATCTATGTTTTTACTTTCATCTAAAGCACCACCATGAAAGATTATCATTTGATTCGATTTCTTATCGTTAACGATATAACAAGCTGCTGTAAATAGATCTGTTTGTACATCTACATTCAAATCGATATTCTGAAATTTTGTGATATGATCTTTATATCCGAGAGTACCGAAGTCTTTGCCTACTGAACCAAGCAACGAAACAGTTGAAATATTAAGTAAACCAAGGTTATATGCTATATTTCCTGCTGTACCCCCAAAATGTTGGATGCGACTATTAGCCGTAATAGTACTTTGATATTCTTCCCTGTCCATATCAATAGAAACAGCATTTACAAAGTTTTCTTCAAAACTCATAATGTAATCAAATGCAAGGGAACCCAGAACAATAATTTTATCTCGCTTCATAATTGAACTTGATATAATCTAATTTTATTAATACTATATTATTATAATTTCAAGCATTAATTATAGATTTTATGAATAAATAAACTTATTAAATCAAAGAGTTTTGCTTTTAAAATATCAATATTTCTTTAAAATATATGAAAGAACTCATAAAATCAATTGAATCTTTAAAAAACAGCGAGATTTCAGAAATAATAGATGAGCGTATCGGCCAATTCTCTTCTATAGGAGAATTAGGTATAGGAGAAATCTTTAAAGAACTTTGTTTTTGTATTATGACGGCTAATTGCGGGGCTAAAAAGTGTATAGAAGTACAACAAAGAATAAACAATGGTTTTTTAATGTATTCAGAAGATGAGTTACAGAAGAAATTTAAAGAATTTGGTTATCGCTTTCCAAATATAAGGGCAAAATATATACTTGAAGCTAGAGATCATTTGCTCGAGTTAGAATGTAAATTAAAATCAAAAAGCGATGAAGTAGATTTACGAGATTGGATTGTGAAAGTCATTAAAGGTTTAGGTTACAAGGAAGCAAGTCATTTTTTAAGAAATATTGGTTACAATAATTTAGCGATTATTGACTTTCATATCATTGATCTTTTAGTAAAATACAATCTCATTGAGAAACCTAAATCTCTAACTAAAAGTAAGTATTTAGAAATCGAATCAATTCTTAAAAAATTAGGAAATATATTAAATCTTGATCTTGGAAGTCTAGATCTTTATTTATGGTATTTAGAAACTAGCGAAATTTTAAAGTGAACCCTGAAATTACTTCGATAAATTATCTAAAGGTAGATCTAAATCGATCTCGGCACTTTTGATCTTTTTTATGAATTCTATAGCACCTAACTCATTTACCATTAACTCTAAAAGATTTTCATACAACGCTTCTATGTTATCTTGGCCCATATTAAAATATATGCTTTCAGAATTAAGAGTTATTTTTAGGATATCATATAGTCCTTGGATGCTTTCTTTAATATTTTCAAAATTTGCTAAAGCCCTTTTTGTAGATTCATAAACTGTATGTTCGTGTGTCATAGCTTATCCTTACACCTTTTATATTACCCTATTGATTTAAGAAATAATTAGAAATTTAAAAATTTCGAGATATTTATTGAATTTCGTGACTAAAGAACAAATTATTCGAATATAAAAAGATGTAGAACGATAAAGAGTTCTCGATGATTTAAAAAATGATACAATTTTTAAATTCTATTAAAATTATTAAATAAATGCAGTCATATCCTTACAATGCTTCGCGATTCTAATTAAGTCTTTAGAGATTTCCTTTTCTTCATAATCTAATCCGGACATTAAGGAATTTGCTTTTTCTACCAGTTCATCTTTTTTTAACCATGAATTATGCGCTAACTCTAAATTACCTTTGAGATAGGCATTCATGACTTCATTGTAATATTGCTGAATCAGTTGAAAAAATTCAAAAAGGTTTTCCTTAAATCGTAAATCTCTTAAAATAATACCAATATCTTCAATTTTTTCACAAAACATTCGAAGATCCATAGCTTCGAGTGGAGTAAAATCAGTATCTTCCGAAACATATACCCCTGTTCTTAAATAAGTTCTAATATGAGTAACCAAAATAAAATAAAATCTTTTTAATTGTTCAAAATTATCTTTTAACTCATCTAATTTATTATCTAATATATTATCAAACATATCAGCTATTAAATACAACTGACGCTGTATTAATTTCTTAGTAGGAATTTTCTTGTAACCAAAATTTTGGATAACCATTCTTTGCCTTTGATCTTCAATGATTTCAGTATTAGGCAGTCCTTTAACTAACCATCTTATTTCATTTTTTAAATCTTTATCAATCTCTTTATCTGAGACGACAACTATCTTCGTTTGTCCCGATAAACTGTGTTTTACAATCTCTCTGGGAACATAAGGATTCGTATTTAGTATTAATTCGTCATTAAGGGAAACTTCTTCCTGGATTATTTTTGGTGAAATTATCAATGCCCCATCACTACGAATATCAATCCGAACTGGTGTTTTACTCTCTAAATTGAAGTTTTCTATCCATTTTTTAGGAAGACTTACGAAAAATGAACCACTGATTTTTTGAAGCTTTCGAAAAACATTCTCCATAATATAATAACAGATAAAGTTTTATTTAAAATTGTTTAATTTGTTTAAATTTTTCAAATTACCTTTAATTCTTTATACACAACATTAATTAATTCTTTAAACTATCAATAAATTAAGTAAAAAATAATATGGAGGTAAATAAAAAATGGCAGTATCAAAAAAAAATAAAATAATCCATGTGTTAACAGACTTTCCAAAATACAAAATATTAGATGAAGTAAAAGAGAAAGCAAAAAAAGAACTAAATTTCTTTACTACTTTAGAAACTGATCCTGATCCAGTACAAATGCGAAGAAATATAAAAAAATGGAAGAAATCAATGGGATATTACATATTACATCCAGAAAAGTTTAAATTTGGTTTAAAAAACCTAGATGATAAAAATATCTAATTTTTTTTTTTTTTTTAAAAACAAGATAAAATAGATTTAAAAAATGAGAAAGATTAAATTCTTATACTCTAAATAATATATTGAAATTCAAAAAATAGAGGCGTAAATAACTATGAGAGTATCAGTTGAAGATACAAGAACAGGTAAAGTGATCAAGTTAGATGTGAAAGATCATCATCAAATTGAACGAATTATAGATATAGTAATTAAGCATATGGGAATCATAAGTGCTGAGCAACGCTCATATACTTTAGTTCTTCATGAACAAGAATTACCCAGTTCTATTACGATTGAAGATGCTGTACATAAATTTGGTTTACAAGAAAATGATAAATTGACATTATGGGCTAGAGTTATTGGAGGAATACTTCCCTAATTTTAGTCTTTTAGTATAATTATATCCTCATCTTCTTGTTCTTCTTCAATCTCTTCAATTTTATATTGTTTTTTTAAGGAATCCATGGAATTTTTCTTAAAAAAAGCAGCCGCATCTAGACAAACATCATATTTGAGTGGGTCTTCCGGATTCGGATTTTCCACTAACTTCTGTAACGCTTTAACTGTATTTTCTAAATCTGAGAGCTTAGACCATTGTTTTAAAATGTTTAAACATATATAGCCCGTACCAGGGTTCTTAGTAGAACTCAATTCAACAGGATGAATATTTGGATGGAATATATCCGAATACCACGAAAAATCAATTCCCCCAGGGTATGGAAATGATCTGTTGATTTTCATAAAGATACGATGGGATTTCTGAGGTACTAAAGTCATTTTATCTGTAGAATCTCCTAAGGTGAAACCTATAGCTTTTATATTTACTAACAATTCAACGTTATTGTCATACCAAACTATTGAATCCTTCTCAATAACATTTAAACCATATAAAATTTTCATTTCGTTTTTAATCCGATCTTTCCATATTTCTAATGGTAGTTCTGGCATTTTTTCTCAATTATTTTTTTTGTTTATTTTTAATATTTTAATTAAGTTATCATGTAACTTTTTTATAAGAGCAAGTCCAGCAAGCTGGATCTTTTAACTTCTGAATAATATTAAATTTATTAGAAAGACCATTATAATTTAATTGTTTCCCAATCAGCGGTACTCCTATTTGAGAATCCCATATTCCATTTTTTTTAAAATAATCAATTCCTAATATGAATTTAAGAACTTGTTGAGATTGGATTCCACCAATAATAGATGTAGTCGTAATTATAGTAGCTAATTTTCTAGTAGTTTCTCCATTTTCGGATTTAATTTCTTGTCCCGTGCATGAAAACTTTTTCCACATCAAATCTAAATCTTTATCAGAAACTCCACATTGTAAGCAAGCAGCATCTTTAACTCCTGAAAATACAACTTGCACCGAACCAAAATATTCATCTATACCTGAATCGATAAATGGAATATCATAAAAGTATGCATAATTATTAGCTTCTAATCGAGCCTCAATATTATCTAAGCAAGAACAAATAATATCTGATTGTTTGTATAGATTTTTGTTAATTTTATTTAGTTCTTTCTTATATGGCATTACTTTTACTTCAGAATTTAAAGTCTGGACTGATTTTTTTACAATATCAACTTTATATTTACCTTCAATATCATCATCAATATTAAACAAAACACAGCGATTAAGATTTGATTTTTCAATAAGGTCGTAGTCAATGATAATGATTTTGCCAATTCCAGTTAACGCTAAGTTTTTTACTAATTCATTTCCAGTAGCCCCAACACCAATAACCATCACAGTAGCATTTGAAACCTTAGATTGATCCCATCCAGCAATGCGTTTCTGACGATCATAGATATCTGAATCTATAGATTCAACAGCTGTTACTTTAATCTCTGACTGGTTATTTTTTTCTTTCATTAAGATGAATACCTATGATTTTGATGATATTATCGCATTACTTACCGATTTATACTTTTTCTTAGATATTTTTTCTAAAGTGAAAAATTTAAACTCATCCTTAATTGGATCTACAACCAAAGCTACTTGATATACCTCAGGAAAGAAATATTTCTGGGTGCTTATGTCAGTTCTAGATAAAAAACAACCAATACCAGGATGAGAATGCCACCATCCCACAACTCTTAAATTATCATCGCTTCTATTTTTTTTCAATTTTTGAAATTCTTTCTCGTACGCGCCTGCCTTTCCTTCAATTTGGGAAGTAAAAAATTGATGACTATGAACTGTATCTTCAATAAATATTTGTTCTTGAATTTCAACATAGATTTCTTCTTTCCATTTCAAAATTTTTCCGATTAAATATCCAAAAATCTCTTTATTAGTATTACTACACAAATTTTTAATGTGGTTTAACACTTCCTCGTATATATATACTGGAAATATGAAATCCTTATCAACCAACATATCTTCAATATACTTTATTAAATTTTTATATTTGAATGATAATTATCTTGTACTTTGAATGAACTGACGTCTTTTTTTCTGTTCTTTCTCCCATTTTTTGCGTTCTGAGCGGAGTTTGAAAATATCAATATCTATAAAAATCAAATTTTCCTCTTTTGGTGGGATAATTCTTTCGATTCTTTCCTTTTCAGGAGTATATATTAGTGATTCACCAAATTCTGCTACATTTACAAAAAAGCAATATGCATAAATAGATCTGCGTGCATCAAAATGAGCTGCTTTGAAATCAGCTGTAACTGGAGTAAACGCTGGATTGAAAACTAAATCAACTGGAGGTTCAAAATTTTTTAATTCTACTCTTAAATCCATATCAAGGAAATCTCTACAAATTATTATTGCTATTCGTCC
>JBHLLM010000094.1:0-8895 GCA_048885575.1 Candidatus Hermodarchaeota archaeon | reverse complement strand
ATTATGTTTATAGTATATATGATTTTTTCATTAACCTTCTTGATTAAGTGGATTTCTAATAAAGTTGAGATAAAAAATATTATCATTGAGATTAGAACTAGTTCATAGAAGTTAAAATCCACATTCTCACTAAGCAGACTAAAACTTAATAGTCCTATTTCAAAATGTAATAAAAAAGATAGAACTGAATCAACTTTCAATATGCCAAAATCCTTAAGAGACTCTTGTTCCTTGGTTTTTTTTTGGTGCAACTTACATGGAATTTGGAATAATGCAGTATAAAGTATTAATGATGTAAAGATTAAAATGAAAGGAGATTGAAATAAATCAATTAGCACTATAAATTGTAGAAATATTAAGATTAATGGAATTGGAAAGGTGTACCATAATATAAACCGGTATTCGTAGAGTACTGATCTTAAAAAAATTGAGTTTATTAAGATAAAAATGGCTATAGCAAGGTAAATAAAACCAGGTAGGAAAATATAGATTAAATAGGAAAATGTTAAGGATACTCCAAGAGATAATATCGCTAATGGAAATATTTTTTTTATTGGCAAAATCATTCTGAACTTGTTAAATATGAAAAGAGAACCTCCAAAAACTGTAATTGCCAGAAAGATTGATAAGAATTCGAATCCTGGAATTAAAGTAAGCGTGCTGTAAGTAAAAAGTGAGAAATTTACAACCAGAATCGATGATATTAAAATATTAAAAAAGGTTTTGTTGAGTTTAAGGAGTCTTGATGAAAATAAACTCAAAGCAAGTGTTATAAAAGCTAATTCTATCGATATATATAAATTGAAAATTATTGCATAAATGATATTAAAAATCGTAAGAAAAATGCCAATTAGTGATGTAAGATACGAACCTATTAAAATGATGTTTTGAATGTTTTTAAGATTGGGGAAAAATGATAGAATTAGAAAGAAAAATCCAATAATAATTATGTTTATTGCTAAATTAAGTTCAAAAAGTAAACCGATTTCTAAAAACAAGGTGAATAGAAATGAAATGTTTACAAAAATATAGACTAACCATAAGCCAGTAATAATTTTCCACAGTCTTAGCCGATAAATTAAAGGCACTAATAAAGATATAGCGAAAACAAAAAACACGATATTTGTTATCACTGCATTATCCGGAAACACATTTTGACTAAACCAATATAAGAAAAACAAACTAAAACTCCAGACTATTATGAGTACTAAAGTAAAGTGTTTTTTAATCCATGAATACCAAAATGGTAATGAAATTAATACACATATTACAAAAGATATAATAAATGACCCGTTAATGCTTAGGATGTCAAAGAAGTTCAGAGCATTCGTATATATATTGACATTAGTGAATAATTCGTTAATGATATAAAAATTAACAAAAGGAACTATTATCCAAAGTCTCCAACCAGCCTTCCAAATTGCCCGGGAAAACTTCCAGTAATAAATTCCGATTGATATATAAAATAGAGCGATCCCAACATTAATCGTTATTAAAAATAAGAAGGTATCCCATAATTGTAAAGATAATAAAGCGTTTAAGAAGAAATACATAAAAACTGGAAATGAAATTATATAAATGGAAAAAGCGATATAAAAAGATATTTTTCTGAACTTCTCAGGCGTTTTATTATAAGTTCCTACAAAAGTGAATCCCGTAATTGTTGAAGTTAATGTGAAAGTAAGAATTGGATTAAAGCTCATAAATATATGATTATTGAAAAGAATAAAAAAAGAAAGATAACTCATAAAGCCAAAGGTTAGAAGTAATACACAGGGTCTAATAAACCATTTATACCGCTCATCTTTTTTTCTGTAGAAAAAATTGCCTGTTAACATTAAAAAGATAAATAGAGAAATTGAAATGTTGTATATTAAAGGTATTATAGTATTTATGATTAATATCAAAAGAGAAGTTATGGAGATTAGAGTATATAGAGTAAATTTTTCGATTATATTTGTTTTCTTCAAATTAAAAACAATCGATAAAAATAATACTAAAATTAAAGAGAAGGTATAAATGAAAAAGTAAAAATCGAAATAGTAGAAACTAAATGTTGGAACAATAGTATAGATATTAAGTGTTAAGATCACTTTAACGAATGTAAACCAACTTAGAGAGATGTACAATATCGCACGCATTATAAAGTTACGATTTCTCTTAGATATAAATAAACAAATTATAATAAAGAAGAGTACATAGGAAAAGTATTCGAAAATGCTAGGGAATATTGAAAATAAAGAGAAAAGAACCAGAGCTGACCCACTGAACATTCTAATAATTTTTAATTCTGATGCTCTTTCAACAACTACATCGAATTTAAGTAAATAATAATTAAGAAACAAATATATGGCACTAATTGCCACTATGATTTGGAGAAACTGATTTACACTAAAAAATGGGATAGTATTAGAATAAATCCAGAATAGATCAAGAAATATGATTATTAAACCTAAAGAAAAAAGATATAGGTTGAGTTTTTTTAGAATTTTTAGCGACTTATCAGAAATGAAGAAAATATTTCTTAGATAATAAGTAGTAATTGGACTCATAAAGATAATGATAGTTACTGGTAATGTTATCTTTAAAAGAAAAGACAATGGAATAGGTAGAATAAAGATGTATATGAAAATAAGAAATTTAATAAAAATCCATGCAGAAACTTCAAAAATTGACTTGATTTTACGAAAATCAATTTTGAATATATATCCTCCAATTACTGAAAAGATTTGATAAGCTAACATAAACATTCCTACATTTGTAATTGCAATAAAAATCGGAGCTTCTGGAAGATACAAAAATAACAATATATCGTGGAGCGGAACGATCAATGCTATGATAGCTGCTAGACTAGCTATTATAGCAAAGAATGAGACATTTTTAGTGTATTCATAGACTTTGTAGATTTTATAATAATCAAATTTACTTGCTTCGTTTTCAAAGATCCTTTGTTTTAGGTTTTCTAATTGTACTAAAACTACAAGATTAACAACGAAAAAAGCTAGGCATGAGGATCCTATGCTTAACCAAATACTGCCTGTTAATAAACTTATTAAATTAAAAACTCCAAAAGATATACCTATTGAAGTTATTATCCAAATAAAAATCTGAGAAGATTTAAGAAAAACAATATATTTTTCTTTTAATTTAAATTTGTCAAAAATAAATTCTAAATATCTCAAGAATCCAAAAAAGAGAAGAATTGTCGCAATAATGATGAAATAATAATCAATTTCCAATCCAAATCTAAATAACTCCAAATTTACTATTGTTGGGAGAGAAATCACTAATACAGATATTAACAGACTATCTACTAATAACATTTTTTTTACAATTTTACCAAAAATCCTCTTACTGTAAGCATAATACAAGGGTAATAAGATCAGTATACAAAAAGATAACAGAGGAATTACGAAAACAAAAACACTACTATAAATTAACAAAAATATACAGTAAGAAAGTAAAACGCTTGTAAAACTTAAAGCTAATAGGTTAATTCCAATCGCGCTCTTATCTGAGAATATAATACGATTTTTAGATAAAATATTAATAATTAGACATATGGGGAGAGTTGAGAAATAGGCTGATAAAACAGGCTCGATTAGGATCGGTTGAAAAATTGAAAACAATATGGCATATATCTCAAAAATAATAGAGATATTGACTATCAGTGAATACTTCTTAAAAGATTCACTTGATAATAGATTCAATTTTGCTCCAAATTTAAAAATATAGTATGAAACAACGGTCATGTAAAGAATATTAATTAAAATTAACACAATTAAAAACAAACTAAAGAAATTAAAAATAACGAAGAAATTTAAGATAAAGATAGCCAGAGATATAATAATAGAGCAATAGAAATGGTATTTTAAGAAAGTGATTGGATTTAATACTGTTTTTTTAGATAAATAAAAAATAGGTAGATATGAGAGAATACAAACAATAATTAGTGGAACGAAATAAAAAAAGAAAGATCCAAGTGTTAATGTGACACTATAATACCCAGCAATAAAAATACCGAAGTAGAGTGTAATTGTATTTAAGATTATTGCAGGAAATTTAGGAAATATCTTTTCTTCCTTAGATGAAATGTGAAAAATAATGCTAACTACAGATAATGAAAGGAAAGATGATAGGAAAATATCCTGAAAAATTTTAGTAAAAACAGAAAAAAACAGAATAAAAAATTCAATAATAATAGGATAACTTAATATATTCAAGGCAAATTTAGAAGATGATTCTTTTATTCTATTTATCTTTTTACCGAATAAGATGAGAAGGACAAGACAAAATGTGAAGAATAAAAGGTTTAAGGAACTAGCAAATATGAAATCGGCGATAAAATATATGTAAATGATAAAAAAGTTTAAAACGAAAATTAAACCCAAAAGTAGCCATGAGGAACTATAACTATATAGTGCTAAGACTTTTTTCTTTATTACATCCTCTTTATATAAGTAATATAATGGAGCATACAATATTAAGCAGAAAATAACGGGAGCAACAAGGTAAAAATAGAAATCATCGAAATTAGCTTCTATGAAATAGAATCCAATAATATATATATCAAAAGCAAATATGAAACAGGTTAAAATTATTTTCATTTTTCGAGAGACTATTTTCTCGTACGAGGATAGAAGATTAAAAATAACACCAATAATAGAAATAGAAAGAAATATAGTAATAATCCAATTAAATTGGATTATTTCCAATATGTCAAAAATGACATTGAATATACCATAAAAAAAGAAGAATAACTCAATTAAAAGAGCATAAAAATAAATCTTCGCGATATTTAAGAAAGTTTTTTCTTCTATTTTTTTTATTATTGAGCCAAATTTTAAGTTTAATAACGAAAAAATCGTGAAGAGGATTAAACCTAAGAGTATAATCACATAGTTGTACCAGTAGAGAACTATTACGATAAGGAACATGGAAGAAATTAAAAACCAGAAAGTATAATAAGTATAAGATACTAAAATCTCTCGAGAGAATGCTTTTATGATATAGTTGAATAATAAAAATAGAAGAAATGCAATCGAGATTAAAAATGTTGATAATAGCAAATCTCTTTGTATTATTTCAGGAATACCTAACGAAAAGTTTTTAAAATTAACTAGCGTCAACCAGATAATTTCAATTAGCAAAAATACGATGCTTACACATAAATTGAAAAGTCTCCAAGTATTTTCATACAAATGAATTCGTACATATAAGAAATAAAACGAAATTAATGTTATTATTAAAATTAAAATCGAATGGATCAAAACTTGAGAAATTAAAATCAGAACTGGATCTGATGTAAAATTAATGTAAACTAATTCAATAAGGGGAAAGAAAGAATATAATATACTGATAAAACTAGTAACAGCAAAGAGATTTTGAAGAATTAGAACATTTTTTTCCATAAAATAGCCTAGTTTTAGAAAAATTTGGAAGACAAAATAGAGAGCTAAACTAAAAATTATTAATTGTACATTTAAGAGTGTAATTCCAAAATAAGCTGGGAATACCCAAAATATTAAAAGGGTTAGAATTATCAAGGTGTTAAAAACATATATATATCTGCTATAAGTTTTAATGGTAAAATTTAGTTTCTCTTCGATGTAAGTGAGAATAAACATTGCTGGTAAAGAAATAAAGATTATGTAGGGAACATTGTTTAAATATGAAATTAACACAAAAAGTAAAGCTAAAAGAAGTGAAACTACTACATTGAACTTCTGATATTTATTACCGTTGTTCGAAACTTCTCCCTCAGAATTACTCGATTCCATTGAACTCAAACCTCCTTAGGATTTTATCATAAAAGGAACTTATATACAATCTGGTTTTGAAATAGAATAATAATAAGATGAGACTCAGTATCGATATTGAAATAATTTCGATAATTTCATATGGAATGCCCATAAAAATATAGGAAAAAGTAATTACAAAAGGCATTTGAATCAATAAAATAAACATTAAACCTAAGAGAGAATTTACATACTTTTTCTTGTATAGAATTAGTTCTAATAAGAATTTCTTGCTATCTTTACTTGGTTCTGATAAAGCTTTCACATTTTTCAATGTTGTCAGCCGAGTAATAACATAAAAAATAATATTAAAGACAATTGGAAACAGCCAAGAAATTTTAGTATTAAAAGTATAAGAAAGATATATGATATGGATAATATAATTAAATACTATTACAATATTATAAGGTTGTTTTAACCACTGAGAAAACGGGGTTTTATGCTCGTATTTTTCTTCAATAAAATCATAGTTATCTATTGGTTGGTAATAGAAATAGTAATATACAATGTTATAAAGTACGATGAACGAAATTAAAGGTAATAATTCGAAATAATTATCCTCCCCTGGAGTAAAAATTTCATTAATTACAAAAATCGGAGTGACTATCAACGCTAAAATTGTTATTATGAAAACTATATTGATTCTAGCAGAAAGGTTATTCTCTCTGTTTAAAAAAAATGGATTAGTTCTATATTTATCAAACGATTTGTAAAAAAACAATAGAACGAACATATATGTTATAACTGATAAACCGATTGAGACATAGATATCTTTTCCAATGAAGAAGAAAATGAAAAACCCTACTACAGCGATTAGAGAAGGAACTATAATTAGATAGAAACTAAACCACCAAATCTTCCAAAGCGATTCAGTGACTTTTTCAATTTTTCCTTCAGAAATTCCATTTTTATTAGATTTCATTTTCCCAATAAATATCTTTTCTAGACTCTGGGATAAATAGAATTTTTCCTTAAAAAATGTTTAGATGAAAAAAGGGGTAAAATCAAGCAGACTATGGTAAAAATATAATCTAATTGACAAATTATGGTAGAAAAAGAAAAAAAAGTGAAAATCAATGAAAATCCGGAAGATAATCTTTTTGTAATTCCTTTATCTCTTCAAATATTTTATCAGCCATTTCAAAACTTCCAACATTGGGATCAATAGCTAAGGTTGCTACTGCTAGATCCTTTGATTTTCGAAGGATGGCTTCAACACAAAGATCTTGTATAGTTGCTTCAATTCGAAGCAAAGCAGCAATATCGTTAGGTAGTTTACCCCATTTAATTCCTTTTACCCCATTCTTATTAACTATTACAGGGCACTCAATAACAAGATCTTGAGGTAAATTCTCGATAATATTATTGTTTGAAACATTGACTGCGCTTTCATAAGAATTACTGTCAGAAATAATTGCTTCGATTATTGGAATCGCTCTTTCTCCTGATGTTCCTTTATAGAATATTCCTTTTTTGCGATATTTTCCTTCTTTAAAACGCTTAAAGTTTCTCATAACACGGTTATAAATCATTTCACTATGTTTTTCAGTTCTATCAATCCAATCTCTCATATCCTTTGATTCAGTAAATTCTTCGCCAAACTGCAAATATTCCCCAAGATGGGTATCGCTTACATAGGGAAAGTATTTGAATCTTTTATAAACTTCAAGTGTTAAATTAGAAAATTGAAACCTATCTTTATTTTGACTGAAATATTCTAACGCTATTTTGTTAAACTCAGGAATCAAATCTTTTCCAGAATGTAGTTCTTCTAGTCCCATTAAAAATCCAAAATGATTTAATCCGTAGGGCATTAATTTTAAATTCTCCAATCTTTTTTTGAGCATAATCGGTAAATGGAAATTTAAATCTCCGATTTGATGGCAGAGTCCTATAAATTTAAGGTTTGGAGCCGTTCTTTTAATTGCCAAACATATTCTTGCCATAGGATTAGAAAAATTTATGAAAAACGCATTAGGACAAATTTGATTCACATCTTTAACAATCTCCAAAATGGGAGGAATTATTCTAAAAGCGTGTATTGTACCTCCTGGTCCACCGCATTCACCTAGTATTTGAGTCGATCCGTATTTCCTAGGGATTTCATAATCTTCTCTCCATAATTTAAAACGATCTCCAACCTCAATTGAACTTATTACGAAGTCTGCTCCATCCAATGCTTCTTTACGATTTGTAGTGCGTTCAATACTAAATTTATTATTATGAATCTTGTTTTCAGCTGTGTTTAATTCGAATATAACTTCTAGGTGTTCCTTATTGATATCATGTAATACTATCGTTGAACCCTGCAAATGATTGCTCTGGTAAAGATCTAAAAGAGTAGATGGTCCAAAAGAGGTACTGCCAGCCCCAATTAAAACGATTTTTTTATCCATTATTCTCTATTTTGAAGTAATTTAGATGGTGCATTATGTATATCTTGTTCTATAAAAAGTATAATTAATTTAATAGGTTATCAAACAACTCTTTTTATCATATTGAAGCACATGGGAAAAAATACCCACAATATTTATTAGTGTACACTCGTTCTATTTTTTTAATAATGAATTTTTTGCGACATAATACTGATGTATGGGTTGGCTATAAGAGAGCCATTATTCCCTTAATTACAGTATTATGAAGAGAATAAATCCTTTTTATTTCTCTTTTTCTTTTTAGTTGTTTGGATTTATTCTCTACGCATAATTCCTATCAGTTTTTAAAGAAAAAGTGGGATAAGGGTTTAATTCTTGACGCAAAATTCAAGAATACAATAAGGAGGTGAGAAATGAATTGGCAGATAAACCAAAGTCTGATTTCATATTGGAGTACTATAAAGATTGGAGTTCTGATGTAGCACCCGTTATGATGTCATTTGAAATCTCAGATGCCTACCCTGGGAAAATTGAAAGCGAAGATCAGAAAAGAATGGCTTATCTAAGGCAAAAATATAAAAAACTATCAAAATAATTTTTTTTTCCATTTATTCTTATCCATGAGTTATTGATTGTTAACATTATAATCTTGGAAATATTAACTTAATATAATTTTAAGTTAGTTTAATTCAACTATATTTAGTTTTAGATAAAATTGTGTA
>JBHLLM010000093.1:0-8986 GCA_048885575.1 Candidatus Hermodarchaeota archaeon | reverse complement strand
AACATTTAAGATTTTTAGAGCTAAGCGAGCCATGGGATGAATTCTCGTGATTCCTCCAATTATCCCGAAGGCTAAAGGAACTTCTATTTCTCCGACCAAATTTCCATTTAAATCTAATTCAAATTTAGTTAAGGGTTTGTAGGTGCCATTTATCGAAGCATATGCATGTGCACCTGCTTCAAGAGCTCTAGTATCATTTCCTGTCGCTTGAGCTAAGGCAATTATCCCATTCATTATCCCTTTATTATGAGTTGTTGCTCTATAAGGATCAACAAGTGCAAATTCATAAGCGTTTAAGATACCTTCAACCACTTCTTCTCCGCCTAATAGTTGCTTATCAAATATGGCCCTAGCCTTAGCAAGGCGTTGCGTCGCTAAATTAGAGACGATTCGGAGGTATATCTTAGCCCCACATAATTTTTCTATATAAGGGCTAACGGCTTCAGCCATAGTATTAACTACGTTTGCTCCCATAGCATCCAAAACATCAACATGAAGGTGAAGGATTATCATTTTTCCTTTCTTAGTATCAAACTCTCTTATTTCTAGATCAAGAGCTCCACCACCCAATTCATTTAGCAAGGGGTCTTGCTCGTTTGCTATTTCTAAGATTTTTTCCTTATTTTTCAGCAACTCCTCTTTCGCGAGATCAATATTTTGAATATTAGTTAACTGTATTTGGGAGATCATAATGGATTTAACTTTCTCTGATTGAAAACCCCCTAATTTTCTAGCTATTTTAGCCATATTTGAAGCGGCAGCTACAACTGAGGGTTCTTCAATAACCATTGGAATTATGTAATCCTTCCCATTAACTTTAAAATTTAAAGCAACCCCCATAGGTAATTGATAACTAGCAACAACATTCTCTATTAACATATCAATTTGGTTTGGTGAAAAATATCCTAGAGATCGTAACAAGTCTAACTCGTCTTGATCTAGATTTATTAACTTAGCTAGTTTATTCTGTCTTTCTGATAAATGCATTTTATAAAAACCAGAAATATCAGAATGAATCTTATTCATCTTATTATTCACATCTTTCATTATTATAATTTTATTCGTTGTATGTTATAACTATTCTGTCTATTGATTATTCAGAAATCTTCTATATTTGAATAATATATTTATAATTTATTGAATAAAAGAGGAAAAAGAAAGGTTCTTTAATGATAACTGTAATTTAATAAATATTTTGAACGGGATAATACAAAGGGCTCCAATTTAATAACCCAATCGCATTGAAGTTTGTTTCATCTTTATTTACAAGGCGTCTGATCTCATATTCTAAGCACGCACCTGGTTTTACATCTCCCGCAATCCTTACTAGCCCGTTATAAAGATAGTTAAGATTGTTTTCGTTAGGATTTTCAATTGGTTCTGACTCTAATATTGCATATAGTGGAAAGAACTTTTCATGGAATCCCGAGTGACCTTTCGGACAATGGTTCAAACCTTCGATATTAGGAAGAATACATCCTTCGTCGCAAAAATGAAGAGTAAAACCTCTCTTATTATTTTTTTCATGTTCAACTATTTTTCCTAAAACTGTTTTTGGTGAGAATTGACCTGCTTTAATTTGCTCATATTCATTAATAGTCTTAAGTTCTTTATTATTGATAAAGTCGCTAATTTTAGGTGGTTGCCTTACGATTTTCTTAAAACCTTTCTTGAATTTTAACAATCCAGAAATACAAGTAGCCCCTGAGCCATAAGAGCCGAAATAAACAACATCGCCCACGCGAGCAAATTCTTCAGCAATGTACGTGATTTGAGCCCAGATACTCGCGTTATACATATTTCCAAAATGGGACGGAACTCTTAATTGGGGAAGAACTTTCTCTGTGAAGTTACCTATAAGTTTATGCGAGATATTTTCTAATGTTTCCGATGAATAACCTCTCTCTCTTAACTTCAAATATAACCATTCAGGTAACACTGTAATGTCGTGCATAAAAGCATCGAGTTTCTTAAGTATGGAAGATTTTATATGGTTCATATTTATTTTTGGAAGATCGTTAATGTGACTTATCCAGCGTTTTTGAATTATCTCTTGCATGCATTTAATCGGCAATTTTGAGAATGGGGCGTGAAAAGTATAATAATCCGCGTGAAAATCTCCAATATGTTTAATTAAATCATCGTACGCCTTTAATTGGAAATCAAGATATGTCTCTACAGAATAATGACCAAATGCCTTAGCCTCTTTTTCATAAGCAGCACGGAAAAAATCATCAACATTTCCTGATATTTTACCGAACTTCTCACTAAAAGAAGCGACCCTAGGGTTCTTTGAAATTACTAAAGCAACTGCTCCTGAGCCTTGAGTTGGTTCGCTTGCAGAACCCAGGTGGTAGGACGATACATCCGCGCTTATCACAAGTGCTTTCGATATTATATCTTTTTCGATTAGAGCAATAGCATTGAGGAGGGCTAGTGTGCCACCCGCGCAAGCGTTATATGAATCCATCGTCAAAGCATTCGGCGAAATCTCCAACAGTTCAGCGAAGATGTTCGAAACCGACTTAACGGCATATGTAATCGTTTCAGTCCCTACAAACAATGCGTCTATATTTTTTGGAGATACTCCCCCTTTCATAAGAGCTTGATAACCCGCTTTCAGCCCAAGTGAGATAATATCCTCATTAACTTCGGGTACTCTCATTTCGTGAACCATCAATCCTTTATTAAATTTCCCTGGATCGATGTTACGCTGTAGAGCTAAGTCATCTAGTTTTATATAGTACTTTGGTGCGTAGAAACCAACGCTATCAATACCGATGTCACCAAACAAATAATCGTTGCCAATCATAAGCAATTCTCTCTAAGGTTCTTAATATTCTATGTAATTCAAATTAGATTAAATTTCTATTTTTTATATTTAATAATTAGTTTCAATTATTTTATAAATAATTTTGATTTACTAAAATAGTTATTTATATAAAGGTTATTCATATTAGGCAAGGTGCTTATTTAAAAATTCCTCTTTATTTACTACTTTCAACAGTTCATATTCGGATTGATATTTAATTAAAAATTCAGAATATTAATTCAAATTAGTTAAGTTAAATTTAGAACTTCTTAGCCATTTATTAGTGATAACAATAAGTTTTGTTAACCCAAAGAGCATAGTGAATACTTTAACAAGGCGTTATATAAATCCAAATTATAATATGTAATTTAGTATATTTATAATTATAATAATCGGAAAAATCGTATATATCTCTTAAAGAGTCAGATCATATTGGAAGATCGTAAAAATATAGCAGAAAATAAATTGCCTAAACATATCGGATTAATTTTGGACGGAAATTAAAAGTGATTACCACTTTTAGACGTTAACCGCCGTTGGGCAGCAAAAAATCTGCTTGGTGCTAATGTTGGCCATCTGATAGGCTATCAGAACTTAAAAGAGAGATTATTTGATTTTTTTGAAGCAGGGATTCATTATTTAAGTATTTACGCTTTATCGCTTGAAAATTTGAAAAAAAGAAACAAAGACGAGATAAAATACATTTTTGGCATCATTCTAGACGCAGTTGATGCCGTGGTAAAGGAAGCAACTGTTAAAGAAGAAAAAGTTAATTTTAATGTAATAGGGCGAATCCACCTATTACCAGAGGATGTGAGAAAAAAAATAAAGGAATTAATCGAGTTTACTAAAGACAACGATAAAAATTTCATTAATCTATGTATAATGTATGACGGACAAGAAGAAATCGTCGATGCTGTAAAAGAAATCATAAAAAATGGTGTGAAGGAGGAAGATATTAATCGAGATGTTATTAAGAGTTATTTATATACTCGAAATTTTCCTGAAGTAGATTATATTATAAGAACAGGAATGGAAGATGGAGCAAGGATTTCGGGGTTTTTATTATGGGATGCTTCATATGCGGAATTTAAATTTCGAACTGATCTATGGCCTGATTATAATAAAGAGATGGTATTCGAAGATATAGAAGATTACGCAAATAGAAATAGAAGAAAGGGGAAGTGAACTTATTTATTTGTAAATATTTAAAATCAATAAGTTTTATATTGATGATATTAAGGTAATATAGCAGTTTTTCATATTTTTATGTTCTCATAATTCATAAAATATATCAAATTTACGTTATTATTTATACTACTAAAACCAAATATCTTTTCAATTATGTCTAACGCAGATCCGAATCATGTAATATCGATTAATATAACGAAATTTCCTCAGAATCTTTTAACTCCAGATATCGATAACGCTGTTACATTCCAAGTTACTAACCAATCTAACAAGGAGGAACATTTTAAATTCGTATTTGAAGGAGAGAATCTCGAGATCGATGTTAAACCAATTGAATTTCTAAATGAAGTTCTCTTTAAGTCTGGAGAATCTAAAAATATAGAATTAGGGCTAAAACCTACATCAAACGGGTTTGGTAAATTAACAGTAAATGCCTACTGGATGAAATTAGTAAAACAGAAGGTAAATGTTCAAAAGATTAAAGATAAGATTCCTTTAAGTAAAATTAACCGAATACTAAAAAACAAACAGTTTCTCCCAACTTTTAAGAGTGATAATTTTAACCCAAAGGACTTCATAATTACATCTAATAAAACCAAAGTTAAGAAAATTGAAAACCAAATTAAAGATATAATGGCTAAATCTGGTGAACCGCTAATTAATAACCAATCTTCTAGTATTTCTAAAGATGAGATTGCATCAAATATAAAGTTACTCGCAAAATCATATCTCTCGATTGGTGAATTTTATAAAGCGTTAGAAAGTGCTTTACAGTTAAGTAATGAAGAAGAAAAGTTAGAAATATATTATAACCTTATCAGAGCTAATGCAACTCTTAATTTAGAGAGCACTATACAAGCTATTAAGAATTTAAACGATCAAATTAAAAAAAATCTTGTCGCAAAAAACATTGCGCTTGATTATGTGAAAATTGATCCCGAACAAGTTGGTAAAATTATTTCTTTAATCGAAGAGGATTCAGTAAGGGAAGACGCTATTCTTGAAGTCATTTCCATGTCTCTTGAAAAAGATTCTGACGTAGCTCTTAAATTTATTGAGTTTATTAAAGACGAGATTGTTAAAGTTAAAGTTTTATTTAATATCATAAAAATTCTAAATGAAAATAAAAAACCCGAGTTAATTCTTACTATTATTCCTCAGATTCATCAATATCTTCTCAATTTGACTAGTATAAATTTATCAGATAAAAATTATCACAATCCCTATTACGAGTATTTTAAAGATACAGTATGTATTATAGCAGAATTAGAATCCCCAGAAGCAGCAGATAAAGTTATTAACGGATTGAGTTCAGATGAGCTTAAAAAAACCATTAGTAAGGATTTATTCAATGAAATTTATAAAATTGTCGAAGAAGTACAAACTAAAGTAGAACCTATCGGAGAGTTCTCTCAATTCTTCCTACTGAATACGTATTCAACACCTATCACCAAAGAAGTTAACGAATTCTCTCTCATAGGAGGTAACGTAAGCAATAATATCCTAATCGGTAATTTTGATTTTAACATCGCTCTTATTTCCCTATTTAGCTTTGACTTTAGCATATTTCCTATCATAGATAGAGTTTATTCCGAAATTAACTACAATTCGAACAAATCTATTTCGTATTACCTTTATCCTTCTATTAAGGATCACAATCAAGAAGAATTAAATATTATTCAAAACACGTTAAAAAAGTTCTTCCAACCTGAAAGCATTAAAAATAGAATTACGATTTTTAACTTAGATTTTATACCTTACTTAGGAAAACCTACTGTTATCCTCTCGTCCTTAACTGATGATGTAAATAGAATCAAATCGAAAATTATAAAAACACTTGGAGCCCGAGTCAAAGTGATGATAGATGATGATTTATTCAAGGGGGGAAAAACAGTTGAAAGTCTAAGTAGTGTATTTTATGGTAATAATTTCAACATCGTAAATTTAGTTTTATCATATGAATTTATTAACGATTACGATATATTCAAAACTTTAGTACAATCTTTAATTTAATTAAAAAAAGATATCAAGTGAATAAATTTATGGCAAAAGATAAGAAAAAAAAGAAGAAGAAGAAAGAAGCTAGCAAAGGAACAGATAGCAATTTCTCTCAATTAATGGGACAAGAAAAATTAAAGGGCAGCAAAACAAAAAAAGCTGCAGGACTCCCAGCGGAAGTATATATAGGGAACCTATTAGATAGATCTTCAGATAAATTGTTTCTTGGAACAGATTACAGAGAAATAATGGCTCCAGAAAGAACTTGGGCAGAGATTTTAGCCGATGTAGAGCATTGGACACTATTACCATTCACACATGGGATAGAGATGGAGTTAATTATAGCAGATGATAACGGAGATTATCCTCCTGGCGATGAAATGGTATTTCGGATGAAAGAAATTGTCAAAGATGCTATTAGAATAATGGATCAAATCCTTTATGAGGGTAGAGAAGATTTTTTGCCAGTGCCTGATTATATTAGGGAAAAAGTTTCTGCTAGACCTTATGGTCGAGATGACATTGAGAAAGGATATGCAATGGATATTAGGTATCGTTTACCAGATGGGAGAGAAGTTAGCATAGATTCATTTGCACGAGATGGAAATGTCACAGCAGTGACTTATATTCTGGAGCTTGTAACTCCGCCTTGTGAGTACGCTGAAGAATTGGCTTATTGGGCTTCCACGCTATTCTTACTCGCTAAAACGACTTTACCCAATGATCTACATATCATAGCTTCAGCTATTAACCCAGCAGCCAAGGAATACATGCGTGGTTTATCTCAGGCCGACCATTCACATATAGGCTCATTTCGGTCAGATCTAGAAAAGGTTCAAGCTTATTGCATGATAAGAAATTTTATTCCTCATATCATTTCACTTACTTGTAATTCTCCTATTTTAAATAATCGACCAACGGATGTTGTTAAAATTGTTAACAATAGGATTACTGCTCCTAATTGTATTCGTTCTTTAAGATTAAAAAATAATACAACTATGTTAAGTAATAACGATCCTAAGCATTTTATTCCTTACATTACTTCATACGATGAGAATACCATGAATTATTTCCTTCAGGTTATCCAGAAAGCTAGTTTGGAAGATGGGCGCTTCCAAGACGTTTTTCCCTATACAGATTGGGGAACGATAGAAGTTCGTGTATCAGATGCTCAGATATCAATATGTCGTCGAATTGGAATCGCACTATTATTGCAGGCTATGTGTTATAAAGCTCGAAAGTTACTCCAAAATGGAATTTGGGTTCCTGATGCCGGTAGTGAAACAATTGCTTACAATAGAAAGACTGCTATTGAGAGAGGTTTGATTTCTTTATTCCGACCTCAAAATCTTACTCGAGAACACCTCGCTAAATACGATCCCGAATTTGCTGAACAATATTTGGGACCTGTAAATCAACCTGTAAAATATATGATGCAGGCATGTCAACGAATGTTTTTTTATTTAAAGGATGTACTGAAAGAACTCGGTTTTCTCTATTCCCCATTTATGAAACCGATTCTTCAATCTGTATTTGGAAGTGTAAGTTATGCAGAACCCCCCATAACCGAGGCGGAATATCAGTTAAGCCTATATCAATATAAATTAGAAAAAAACGAGGATCCTAATATTCTCTACGATCTAATCTATTTCACAATAGAATACTGTCAAGATCCTCTAAATAACCCATTAATAGGAGTATTAACTCTCCCAAAAGAAATGCGCGATTAAAAAATGTCATAAAATTAAAATTCGGAAGATATAAGGATGTTAACCGCAACCATAGAACAAGATGGTAAAGCTCGAGTTGAAAATATATTTGTGATAGATTCTCATTCACATTTGGGAGAAGATGTTGATGGAGCAACAATGATGAATCCACTTGCGCCTGGTACAGGAACATTTGATTTTTGGGGGAATGTACAAGGAAGAATAAAAACCGACTGGGGAGCTACAGGAGAACAATCATTTTCAACAAAAATTGATGGGAAATATACTAAAATTAGTTGGTCCTTCAACCCATACCCTTTTACTGATAAATTAAACATCGCTTTAGAATCGATAGGAAAGAGGTATTCAGATTTAAAAGAAAAATCAAAATTTTATTCCTTTATCGATCAAGGAGTTGTTTTTCCCTTTCAAGATGTGTTTAGAGACAAGCATCCCGAAGCTCGATATCGAGCAAGTAATATAAACATTTCAAGATTTACTACTCGATTTCCCTTTTCTATGAGACTTATTGGATATGGCCGTTGTGATCCCATGCAAGGTGAAAAAGCTGTAAAGGAAGTAGGATATGCTAGGGAAGTTCTCGGTCTTCGAGGTTTAAAGCTACATCCTCGCTCAGAAAGGTGGATTGACGATATAAAGTCCGGTAAACCACAAGATGTGTTGATTGAAGCAGCAAGTTTCTCTTTACCTGTAATCTTTGATACTCGAGGGAGAGGTTCAATATTAGATATAGCAGAATTAATAAAATCAACGCGATCAGTCTTAGCTCAACAATATCCAGATTTGTTACCCCATTTTAAAGTTATAATCGCTCACTTTGCTCAAGGAAATATTGGTGATCATGAAGTTTATAATGCTTTAGTTCAACCCAACACATACGGAGATTTATCTATGCTTCATGGAGAGGGTGCAGGTAATTTTTTTGAGGATTTTCGAAGCTGGTTCAAATCCCAGAACAAAATAAGAGTTGACAATCGAGATTGGTCTGAATATCTTTTATATGCTTCAGATTACCCTTATTTTGGAGATGTTCACGCTCAAAAGCTTCTAAAATATATCATTAATAAACGATTTTTTGATACAGGCGGAACTCTTAAGGATGTTAGAAATATACTGGGCTTAAATCAGATTAAGATTTTACCAGAGTATAATTTACCGCAGGCTAGAAAGGACGATCTTGTTTTGCCAAGTACGATAATATCAAGCTCTCAAAATCAAAATAATAATCCTTACGACATTGCTATTAAAGGTCTAG
>JBHLLM010000092.1:0-9182 GCA_048885575.1 Candidatus Hermodarchaeota archaeon | reverse complement strand
TTAACACATTTGTAGAATTCATATTAAAAGAGCGGAATCAAAAATGGAAGAAAATTTACGATTTGTATATGAGAAAGAGTATTGGTACATTAGTGCATTTATTAATACAAATGAATTTATTGGCGAAACGAAAGCAGAAGAAATCGAAGCGTTATTATTAGATAGATTAAAAAATCTTAATGAAAATGATTTAAAAAAAGCGTACAAATTTTTAGAAAAATACCCCAATGCTGAAGAAAAGAAAAGGTTAGTAGTTAATATGGCTAAATCAATCAATATCGAGTGTGATTGGGAGCCTTTTTTCCAAAATTTCCCTTATACAGATGAAAAAAATCCTTATACAGCAGATAATAAGGATTTAACCTACAATACTTTAGGTTATTTTAAATTAGAAGTAGAATACTTTAGAAACGAGCCTTTCCAAAAAGAGAGTATAACTCCTGACATAATACAACAAATACCTTTTATTTCTAAGGATATACTTAAGGAATTCAATAAAAGTAAGGAAAATCAATATCTTCTGCTTGATCTTGAAAGCCCAATTTATGTTTTTGTTATATCTAAGAAAGTAAAGCCAATGGAAGTTCAATGGACGGAAGAAAATGTAAAAAAATATAATAAGAGCATTGGCATGTGGACTCAACTTTACTCAGGTCAGTGGACAGACTATACAGACGAACTTTATGAAAGGAGAACTAAAAAGAACCTTACCAACCGTTTATCAGAATTACAATATATTAAGAGAAATTCTGGATTTATTTACATGGTTCCAATGAATTTTGAAACTGAATTCGACTATATTAATCGGACAATCTTAAACCCCACTCCAAAGATAAGAGCCGTGCTCTTTGCTCTCATGTCAATTAATAACTCTCTTGACATCCTGTTTATGAAGAGATATTCCGATGTTTTTATGAGTTTAGAACAAATTGAAGAAAAAACAAAAAATCTTCGATTTTTAAGAGGAATGATCCAGACAAAGATGAGTCTTATCTACGGTGAGTTAGATTGGAATCCAAGAGAACATTACGTAAGAGTTTTAACTCACCTATTAGAGATATTTCGAATAGAAGTTATAATTAAAAGAGTCAATGATAAATTTAAAACGCTCTATGACACATTACAAGAATTATACACAAAAAGCCACGAAGAGAATCAAAAAAGCACTAAAAAGGCAGTTAACTTCTTAAGCGGGTTATTTGGCGCCGGATTTATAATAGATTTTATTAATGCTGTTAGAATTGCATCTGGAATCGGAGAGGAAACACCTAGCTCACGGATTATGTTTTTAACAATTTCGATAATTTTGGGAATAGGTTTTGGTATACTACTTGCATACTATATTTTCGGGAAAATTAAGGCTAAAAAGTTAAAATTTGGTCATACAGTTGATGCAGTTATTCAAGATGATAATCAAAACATAGTTTTAATTAAAAGGAGATACGCTCCTTATAAAGATAAATACGCCCTTCCTGGAGGTTTTATAAAATATAATGAAGATCCAGAACAAGCAGTAATAAGAGAAGTTCGCGAAGAAACCAATCTTGCGGTAAAAATTGAAAGTAAAATAGGGACATACGATCAAAAAGGAAGAGATCCTCGAGGTAAGATTATTTCTACCGCGTTTAGATGCCACCTTGTTAAGGATCTTTCTATGTTACAAGAAGGAGATGATGCTTCAGGAGCAATGATAGTCCCAATTGAGCAACTTAAAAATCTTGATTTTGCTTTCGATCATGGCAAAATCTTAAAAGATGCTGGAGTTTTAAAGTAATAATAAGATTATAATTTCTTTTTTTTTTAATTTTTAATTAAAAAAGCATTATATTTTTCGTTAAACTTCGTATTTAACAGGTTTAATTGCACTATCGGGACAAGATAATTCACATTTTAAACATCCTTGGCATTTAGAGATTTCTTTAAACTTATATCTAATCCCAAGTTCGTTTCCTTCAATATGTTTTACTTCATCTTTGTAAAAGAGATTTTGAGGACAAAATTTTCCCTCTTGATCTAAGCATTTTTCACACATAGTGCATTTTTCATGATCTATTTTTATGCTAACTATCTGTTCAGAATGAGTAATTGATGTTACCTCTATAGCATTCCGTGGACACACGGTAACACAACTAAGACAAGCCTTACATTTCGCGTAATCTACTTTTCTAATCCCATGCTCAAAATAGATAGCATTTGCTCTGCAAGCACGTAAGCACCGCTCACATCTTAAACATTGCTCCTGATCTATCTGAACGGGAATGAAAGCTTCCTTGATATAATTTTACCTCTTTTGAATGATTAATTCAATAGGGAAAATATTCTACTTATTTTAAAATTAGTTTTTATAAAAAATTATATAGGCAATCTGACAAAATAACATGTAAAAAATGTAAAAAAAATTTATTGAAAATATTGTGTATATCCTTCTTTAGGGCGCTCAGGCAGTTGTTGCTGATTTTGATATTGTTGCGCTTTCTCCGCAAGTTCTAACATCTTCGCCTTGATCTCCTTCCCTTCCTCTATTAGTTTAGAAGTCTCGATTTTTAGATTGTAAATCTTATTAAGAACTTCTATAATTGCTGCTGCTCCTTCGGGAGTTGGAATTTCTAACACAGGAGTAAAGAGTGCATAAGCTTTTAATTTACTAGATAGAGCTTCGTTTAACACCGTGGCCTCAGCACCAACAATAATGCCTTTTTCAACCTTTTTTAGTTCGAATTTTTCTAATGTCTCAATCATGTCAGCTTCGGCAGCATAATAAACGGGATAATCGTCGATAATTCCTCTTTGGGGGATACCTTGAAAGATAACCACTTCCTTTGCCTTTACATCCTCAGATAATAACCAATTATTAATCGTCCTAGACAAGTCATTATAAGCAGTTGCTACTTGAAATGGTACTTCTGATATACCCACAATAAGGTTATGCATAGGAGAGTAATATATTCTAAATGGATGTTTTAGAACACCTTCATAAAAGACGGAAATTGGAGGCAGATACTCACTTGTAACGAATCCTATCTCAGTAATATCTGGGATTTGATCAATCAAAGCATTTGATACGATTGGGCCTATTAATCCAACTCCAGCAAATCCTAAAATCATGGTTGCGCCTTCTTTTATCTCAGTTAATAAATCTTCTATGATTATTGAACTTTTTTTGCCCTTTTGACAAATGTATTCCTTTTTAACCATTTTAATTTCCTTTTAAATTAATGAATTATTTTGTGTTTTAATTATCAATATTAATGCTTATAATATTATATTTAGGAAACATTTCAATATTAAAATTCCTCTTATCTATTTTTTATTAAATAAAAAAGCAATCCTAATTCAAAAATTAAGCAATATTTACTGTAGTTTTATTTTTTATTATCTGGAGAGATTTATATTTTATTTAACAACGATTAATCATGAATAAAACTGAGATAAAGAAGAAAAAGGGAATATTAAAAGAATATAGATCCGATATTTTAGGAATAACGGCTTTTTTAGCTGGTGTATTATTTATTTTTTGGATAGGAAGTCTTGGTTATTACTGGTAGTTAGAGGGTATAACTTATAGAATATTAATACATACTAAATTTTTATTTTCTTTTACTATATCTCCTTTCATTTTATGTAGCTAAGAGAAATTTGATTAGAAGCAATCTATTTAGATGATCTTAATTTATAAATATTATAAAGATATACTTAACTAGTTTTTAAAGTGAAATTTGTGATTTAAAAGATGGGTAAAAACAATATTAAAGTAGGAGATAAAGCACCTTTATTTAAATTAAATTCCTATAACGCAGGAACAATTGATTTGCAGGAATTAATAAATATGAAGCAGAAGATTGTGTTAATTTTTTCAAGGTATTTTGGATGCCCTATATGTCAACTTGATTTTAACATTTTGATGGAAGCGGTTCCAGAAATTATAGAAAAAGGCGCTAAACTGCTTTATATAACTCAATCCGGTGAAAAGGTCGCTAATGAATTTATTAAAAAATATAATGTTGAGTTTCCTGTAATCCCTTCTTCGAAGGATGAATTATACGCCGAATATGGGTTAGGACTGATGACAGGTGGAGCGATTGCTCAAGTTATGAGTAAAGTGAAAGAAGCAAAAGAAAAGGGGATTCAGCACGGTGATTACGAGGGTTGGGAAAAACAGGGTCCGGGACAATTCGTCATTGATGAAAAGGGAAACATAATCCACGAAAGAAAGGGTTGGTTATTACTTCCAGAGATTTTTGCAGTGTTATAGTTAACAAGGCGTGTTAATTTAAAATTTAAACATAATATTTTTCTTTACTTTCTATTTCAAATTTCGACAAATTTGTTTTTAATCATTTTAGTCGGCTTTTAAAGCACTTAAATGTATTATGTGCATATTACTCAGTTTCAAAAGAAGAAGAATTCTGATTTCTATATATATCTAGAGATTTCAAGGCTATTATCTGAATATCTACAAGAAGAGAATAATTCTAACATAATACTCTATAGGTTTACAATAATGATAAGTTCCAGACTAAGTGATTCAGAACCCATTCTCAATCTTAAGGATTTATTTTATGATGAACAAGTAAAAGAAGAACGTAAAGCTGAAATTAACCAATTGCCGGAAAAAAGTAAAAGATCAAATTTAAAACTACTCCAAGAGATTCAAACTGTTTTACAAAGATGTGCTCATTTAACAGAAAAACAAAGATTAATGTATTGTGAGAGTCAGAGGTATTTTATGAAACAATATCTTCGGGAAATGAATAAACATCCTTAAGAATCAATCTATATAGTATTTTCTTACTTCCTCTACAACTAAACTGATTAAATCTTTACTATTTTTAATTGCATATAATGTAAGTTTGTTCAATAAGACATTAAATTTTTCTTTTGGGATTTTAGAGGTTCCAATGAAAAACCCCACGATTTTATGCCCTTGATTTGATAAATTTAGGAGCAGCTTTTTTGCACTATTCCAATTATATATTCCGAAATCGGTTATAATAAAGATCAAAACTTCTCGTTCCGATTTCTCACATTGCTCAATTATTGCTTTTACAGGTAGTTGTGTCCCCCCTCCTTGATATTTTAATAAGATTTGTTCTGCTTTTTGATAGTTATTTGTCCAATCACATATATCGGCTCGATTAGAAAAATTTATGACACTAAATTTAACACCTTTATTTGCGGCATAATGGAGTGCGGCAAAAGATGCCAATAAGGCAGTATGATAAACGCCATTAGCTTTTTTTGCTATGTAATTCCATTTCATTGAACCAGAAGAATCAAGAACAAGAAGCAAATCAGGAATTTGTTTTTCTATTAAATATCCTTCACCGATTTTGATTGCCCATTTTCGCGTAGTTATGTTTGGTATAATAATTGGACTATTCAAAACGGTTTGAACAATGTCCAACTCTTCTAAAGGGTCTCCAATACGCCAAACCTCTGGAAATATCGGTAGTTGTCCTCCGGGTTTTTCCTCATAGATTTTAATTTGAATTAAATCTTTAGCAAGTCCTCTATACCAAGTAGCTAGAGGATTTCCATCAATCAATATTCCCGCTTGACCTGCTGGAGCTCCAAATTCGGAATATGGAGTTTCTCTAGCAAACTCTTCAGCTTTTTGTCTTAACTCATCGTCTTTATCCTCTTTTAACTTGTCTCGATTCTTATTTTCTAAAGGATTATCCATAATTTCCAATATATCTTCCGGGAATTCCACATTAATACCACCTCTTCCTTCAGATTTTCGATTAGCTTTACCATCACCATGCGCTTTCCTAGGACCAATTAATGTGAATGTATTGTTCAAAAGTGTTTTTAAATGATAAGCTATTCTGGATACTTTATCTTCCCAAAGAGTCTCATCTTCAAAATTCTTTTGCACAACATTTACAACTCTACTCGCGACATTTTCTATACTAGAAAATACTTCACTTTCAGCGATTTTAATATCCAATAAAATTTCGTAACATCGAAACAAGAATTTTGAGAATTCACTTAGTTTGTTTTTATTTTTTTCCAATAAACTCGCGTAAGTTTTAGTGAGTTCCCATGAGACTAGATCTGGATCTCTTTTATGAAGTTTAACATCAATGACAAAATCTGCGAAAACATTAACGATAATTGGAGCAAAATGCTCATTTACATATAGCATCGCGGCTTTTAATAATTTTGCATTAATCAAACCGTCGTATGGAATAATTTGATAATGAGAAACTTCATGAAGTGAGATTGCGTAAAAATATTTTATATAATCTTGATCATATATGAAAATAGGTGTGTTAGCAAGATTCATAGTAATTTTCCACTTATTCTTTGGGTCAATATAAAATCCTTCTAGATTTGAGTAATCAAATATGAAATTAGGTACATCTAGTGGAGGGAAAAAAAAATCTTTAAGTGTTCTGGACCAAGCAGTTTTGGCCAACTCTATAACATGTTGTTCTTTTTGACTTAGGGTCCTCTTCTGTGTGATTCTAACCTTTTTTTTTTTAGTCATTGCTAACTTGGTTTTTATATCTATTCTTCCTTTTGAATATAGTCTATTTTATCTAGTATTTTTCTCAATTTTAAAGCTTCAGAACCCCCTGAAATTTGAATATTAACTAAAGAATCATCGTTCGTTCCAGTAACATTTATTTCTACAAGTAAGTCTTCGGTTCTAATTTGTCTAGTTTGCCTTCTACTGAAAGCTTCTTGTAAAGGATTATCTAACTTGGGGAATTCGCTAGCAATATCTGCCCAAATTTCTTTATGGTTTATATATTTAAAAATATAATCAGTAACCGTTTGCTTATACAATTCTTGGTTACAGAAATTGATTAAATAAGCTCTATTAGGGAAATCAATATCTTCAATCAAATCATTTCTGATGCTTGCGAGCGCGTTTATATCACCATTTTTTGAAGCTAACTTTATTTTTTGGGCAAGTTTTGAATATTTTTTATCTTTTATGGAATTAACAAAAGGAAGTAAATCGTTTTTTACTATTAAATCATTTTTCTCATAATTTTTTAGCGTAGCTAAATCTTCATCTTTGGCTAACCCATCTCTAAATCTCTCAGCTATTTGATAACAGACCTCTCTATTGAGATATCGCTTTTGAATTAAATTTAAAATATTCTTTGAAAATTCGTATGGATCCCCCCAATATGGCGACTTTTCTAACTCTCTCCTTGAATACATAACTCTATGTGAGACTACATAAGGGCTAATCGTATTTACTATATTGATATCAACCTGATTAAGATTTAATAACCAAGTCAAAGCTTTTGAATATCTCAAGAGATCTTTAGCAACTCTAACGCTTAAAATCGAATCGATTTTATTACAAACATTCTGGTTAGTATTGAAATGGCATCCTGAGCATAAACCAGTGCTTGGTTTTAAATTCTCAGAACTTCCTTTGTCTAATCTATCACATAATGTAAAATCTCGGATTATAGCATGGATATAATTATTTACATCTGCGTCAAATTGAATTTTGTTTACATAATACCAAATTTCCATCAGCTCATCAATATTTAGGATTTTTGGCACTTGAACGAGCTCGTCGAAACCACTGTACTTTTCATCTCTACCAGTTAAAATCAATTCTAAATCCTGGCTACCAGGCATTACGATAGGAATTGAAATTCCAAACCTATCTAAAAATGGTGTTGATAATTCAAAGGTTCCTACATCTTGAGGATTTATTGTTGCAAATAAGCAAAACTTATCAACAGTTTTGATCTCATCGTAATATTTGATACTTCCTTCGGCTAAAAGAGATAATAGTATATCTTGGGCGTATGGGGTTAAACGATTAACTTCGTCAATGATTTTCCAGAAATGTGTAACAAATTGTCTCCATACAACAACTTCTTCACCATCATGCATCAACTTCCCTAGTTTAAGAGTTCCAACCAGTTTTTCTTCAGTAAGTTGAGGATGACCTCTTATAATGGAATTTTCAATCTCGTTTAGCGAATCTCCAGTAAACATGCGTCCTAAAAGCTTGGTAAGACTCGTTTTCCCGCCACCATGTCCACCAACTAATAACATTGCGGAATTTGGAACCAATGCATTTAATACACAGAGAGATAATATCTCCGGTAGCGTTTTTGAATTTATTTTTTGAGTTTCTTCGTTGAAATATTTTATTTCCAGATTCTTAGAGTGGACAAATAATTGATTCGCCTGAGTTAAATTGATTATCTTCCAAACTTTCTTCCTTAATAAATCTTCTTCTGCTATTTTTGTCGACATTTGGGGAATTCTCGTAAGAATTTAATAATAAATAAAAATCAGTTCACTTATATAAAAATTAGTATTATTTCATTAATTTGAGGAAGAAAATCCGTGTATATCAGTTTTAAGGAAAGCAGCTTTATAAAAAACCAAAGTATCTCTCTCTGATTTTTAAAATCATAGGATGTTTATTCTCTTTCAATCTTAAAAATAACCGATATGTCCCAAATTATTTTCATCTTCGTCTAGAGCATAAACTAATCCCATTGAAAGTGGTTCTTCGTCTAAATTTTTTGTCGATTTTGCAATTTGCTTTAATGTCTTCAATTTTAATATGAATACTCTTCCACATTTTTTACATTTAATATAGATTTTTTGAACTCGCTCTTTTTCATTTTCGAATTCTTCTTTCTTAAAGGGTTCTAGTAATTTTGGGTCATTATTATCGCAATCATTTAAAAAACACTGATCTAAAGAAATTTTTTCCATTCCTCTTCGAGCAAGTGATATATATGCGTGAGTTGGAATTTCATCTCTCAGATCTTCTTCGTCTGTCATAATTAATAAAAAAGAATATTATAATTAACTCTTCTTATTAATAATTATTAATTTTTCTACTAGTATGTTTTAGAGAGTAAGATGATCAAGCTTAATTGTAACCAAGGATTACAAGTTCTGGAGTAACATTCAATATAACTAACTTTATTATGTCGGAAAAAGAAAAATTTTCAGAAGAAACATTGGAGCATATCTCTAAGTTAGCTTTATTAGACATATCAGAGGAAGAAAAAAAAAAAATTTGCTAAGCAGTTAGGAGATATTCTTAACTACTTCAAAAAGTTAAACGATTTAAATACATCTGAAGTTAAACCGATGACGCACCCGATTGAAGGTCTGAAAAATGTGTTTAGGGAAGATATTCCTTGGAGATCCCTTTCTCAAGAAGAAGCGCTTAAGAA
>JBHLLM010000091.1:0-9280 GCA_048885575.1 Candidatus Hermodarchaeota archaeon | reverse complement strand
AATAATATACCAGAAACTCCGGCTAATGGATAAACTAATTGAATCCTCAATCATCAAAGGAATGGTCTTATGTGTTTTTGATAAGCAAGGACCTCAACCAATTTATATGTTTCCTCAACCATTAGAGATAAAAGACTTGGAAAGTAAAAAAAAAGAGAAAAAGGATAAAAACATACTATTCATCTCTTTAAGAGATTACATCCAGATTGCTATCAAAAATATCTCTCTATTAATAGGAGATGGTGCGGTATATAATAAAGAACTTGAGATATTGAAAAAATTCCAATATTTCGGGATAATTCCCTTTCCAGATCTACAGTTAACATCTCTTACATTCTTTCATTTTATTGAAACAAAGTTTACAGAACTTCCTATAGCAAGTGCTTTCTGTATTTTGATAGACGAAAAAAAAAGGAGTTTCTTATACAATAATATAAATAGGCTTAAAAATATAGTTATAGATTTTTTTTCTGAATTTGATAATAAAATTATTGCTGAATTTCAACCTCAAGATAAGGTAGAGTCAGATTTTAAGAGGCTTTTAAAAAATATTATCATTATCGAACAAACTCCTTCCACTCCGATATCTTCCCAGAGAAAAATGAAAATTCTTTTCGCTGGTTTGGATAATAGTGGAAAAACAAGCTTTTTACTTTCAGTTAACAGAAAATTCTCAAAATTGATCGGTTTAAGTCCCACAAGAGGGGCAGATGTGAGTTCGATAGAAGCTTTGGGCGCAACCATTTTCTTGTGGGATTTAGGGGGTCAGAAGCAGTATCACGAGAAGTACCTTAATAAAGCTCAAATTTATCTCTTCGAAGCAGATTTGCTTTTCTATTTTATTGATATTAGAGATGAAGATCGTTTTGAAGAAAGCATTGAATATCTCAATAAGATCAAAAATGCTCTAACAGAGCTAGAGCAGAACACGCCAATTATCTATGTTTTAACAAAAGGAGATGAAGACATTATTGGATCTAAAGAAATTAAAACTAATATAGAATCCTTAACAACTAAGTTAACTAAAGTATCGCACAATGGACCACCTGAAATTTATATTACGAGTCTTTTTCAGATTTTTACTATTTTGCGAGCTTTTTCTTCAGGGATAGCTAAACTCAGCCCAAATAGGAATTTAGTAGAACTTAATCTTCGCGATTTTTCTTCAGCAACAGATGCTTCTTTAATTCTCCTCCTTAATAGTGATGGATTAGTATTAGCAGAATCCTTTACTCCAAAAGCACTGCAAATCACAGAAATGCAGAATTCTGAGGATCTTATGAATGTATTTGAAGTAGTGGCTCCGCAATTTACTATGTTATTTAAAATATTTGCTAACTTTAAAGCTACAGGAAAAGACGAAGCAACCTTCAAAGTTTCAGATTCCTTTATTTTGTTTAAAAAAATACAAGTGTTAAATTATTCTATGTATGTTCTTTTTCTCTTAGATGAAGAAAGTAAAAAAGAGGAAATCGATCAAAATTTACCAGAATTTTTAAAGCGTACCCAAGATCTCCTAATCAGGTATATATCTTAAAATATATGCTTTAATGGGGTTCGATCCGATATTCCTTTTCTAAGAATTCGCTTGCGATAATACGCATTTATACCTGAAATAAGAGCCATGGCAGGAATAACGCATTTAGCAAACTTTATTGGACCAAACAATACAAAATCACTTCCAGCATTAACGCAGTAAGCCATTAATGAAGTAATTCCACCACATCTAGATTTATCGCCATATTTTTTAACAAAATTCCATCCATAAATCGCATTAGCAGGTGCAAAGCCTGTAGGTAAACCAAATTCAGATTTTACCAATCTTGTGGTTTCAACATTAATCCCAATAGAAGGTAAATCTAACACTGCAGTGTCTACAATAATATTTTCAATATTAGCTTTTTGTGCTTTCGGAATTAGTTCCTTATTTAGAAAATCTATTTTTTGGTGAGGGAAAATATATTTATTCCCAAATGTTAGTAAGACAGCAGATTTTACTCCAATTTCCTTTAATTTAGCTAAACTTTCTTCAGTTGTTGATTCGTCTATACTGTTTAATATAGCTTTATCTAAAAGTCCAACTTCTTTCAGACCTTGCATTGCCGGAACTCGCGAATTATCGTTCAACCCATCAACTAAGAAGGGATAATCAACGATATCGGCCACAAATTCACATTCTTTCAATAATGCTTCTGGATAACCTCCAACTACATCAATTATCCCTTGCATTCCAGTTTCTTCAATAATCTCTGAATATTCATTTAATTCCTGCTCAACAATAGTTTTATCTATTTTACCTGTTTTTTCATCTAATAAAGCTGCATGATTAGTGTAGAAAACTGTAGCTATCATAACAACGGGATTTTCGCCCGGCTGACCTCCAATACGAGTAGGTCCAATTTCCACTATTTTTTGTTCTTTTTCAAATTCTAACATATTAATCATGGAAAAAATTTGATTAGGTTAACAATTAGTATCATTAAAACATTACTAATTTTCTTTTGGATTTCTGAGCTGTTTAAACTTTTTGCTAATTAAAGTGCCAATATAAATGATACTTATTATGAATTCGGGGATCCATTTATGCAGTAAAAGAATGATTATTGCAGCTATAAAAGAGCTAGCTGCACTGATAGATACATGAATACTATCCCATGGATAACCTATATAATATAATTCAATTTGAATTAACATCCGAATAATATTTACTACATAAAATATAACAGATGAAACGATCAATGCTTTAGTCTTTCTCCAAATAATATCCTTGTTTGTATTTTTATCTCGAGAATGAGGTGTGCATATTATGATACCAGCAAAAACGCAAATTGCTTGGATTCCTGTGCAAAAAGTCTCAAAGAAAATGCTTCCTAAGGGATCACCGTTAATATTGCCACCAAGAAAATCAAAACTCCAATGGTATTTACCAACAGGAGAATAACTTACTGAAACATCCATATTAAAGAATAAATTGAGAAAGTATACTGTTTGTTTCACTACAATTTCATGCAACCAAAACTGAGCTTCAGTATCAAAAAATAAGTATATTCCATAAGCTAGTAGAGGTGTACCCACTGCCAATATCAATAAAGAGTTTAATGAAAATACATATTTTTTATCTTCAAATTCAATTATTGGTTTACTTTCTGCTTCATCTTTTATTGGTTCTTGCTCATACCTAACATTCTTAATAGTTTTATCGTATTTATCTGTAATAATTAACCCTAATATCAAAAGCATTGGTATCATTACTATTCCAGTATTATTCTTAAAATCTGATTCCATTAATGGAATGGAAAATCCTATTATAACGGTAAAGAGTAAATTTAAGGAATGATAGAGTATGATTCCAAATTTTTTTTTGTTGTCTAATCTTCCTATGACAAATTTTAATATTAAAAAGGCTTGAATAAGAAATAATACGAGGATCATAACAAAAAAAATAATCCCACCCAGATCTGAGACGAGAACTGCTGTAAAAATGCTAAATATAAAACCTAAAATCAAGATTATTGATAGTTCGACCCAAACTACGTATTTATTAGCGAGATTTAATTTCATTATTACCAGATTTCAAGATAATTTATATAGATTAATGATCATTTACTTAGAGACTGGATGCAAATGTTAAATGTTAATAATATTTAAGATTATTTGTTAAATTCTTTTTGTTTTCGCTTTTAATTTGGTCACTCTCTAATTTAACGATAAAACAAAAGATATCACAAACTACAAACTTTCTCTAATCAATTCTACGATCCGTTGTCCTTTTGTCTTAATTTCTTCTTCAGAACTATTTATTCTTATCCCAAAATTTGAGCCAAGACCAATATCGGATACCCCTACACTAATATTGATGGCTCTCTCAAGTAGATCATCAGTTTGAGGTAACATAGCTTTATTGTATTTAACAGAATTCCCTCCATAATAAGGACATCTAAAAGGGCAGCCTTCATCTGTCACAGTATTCTGGTTTAAAAAGTGCTCCATATTATTATAAACATGCCAGCCAGATTTAGCTATTGTCGTACATTTTAACTTCTCTGCTAATTTTTCTGCGCTCTCTTTAGTTGGCATAAAGAAGGTTAAAAGAGTTCCTATATCGCCCTCTTCATCCAGTATTCTCCGAAACTTGATTTCTTTGGCTTCTGAAAGAATAGATTTGAGATATTTTTTATTGTTCCGAAGTTTTTCTTTTATGTAATCTATTTTCTTTAGTTGGGCTCCTGCAACAGCCGCAGTAAGTTCGTTCATTCGAAAATTAATTCCTAAAACCGTTCGATTACCCTGTTCTACTCCTTGTCGTAAAGGTAAATGCCCCTGATCGTGGATCGCAAAGGCTCTTTTATATAAATCATCATCATCAGTAATCACCATTCCTCCATCACCAGCAGTAATCGTTTTATAAACATTTAGACTAAAAGCACCCATTTTACCATATGTTCCAACTGATTTTCCACGATAAGTTGCTCCAAACGCTTGAGCACAATCTTCGATCAAAATAAGATTATTTTCTTCTACGATTTTAGTGAATTCATCTAGTTGTCCAGGATTCCCCAACATGTGAACTAGCATTATTGCTTTTGTGCGAGAGGTAATTTTTTTTTTCACATCCTGTGGATCAAGGGTTAAAGTGTCATTCACTTCAGCTAAAATTGGTATAGCTCGCGCAAATATAATTGAAGTAATGCTTGCAATAAAAGTATATCCCGGTACTATAACCTCGTCTCCCGGTCCTATTTTTAAAGCCCATAAGGCTGTTAATAACGCAGATGTACCCGAATTCACGGCTAATGCATATCTTGCTTTGGTATATTTAGCAAAATCTTGTTCCAAATTCCAAACTTTTGCTTTAAATTTAGGATTTTGCAAATCTCCATATCTATATAAGTATCCAGATTCAATTACATCTAAAAGGGCTTCTTTTTCTTCCTTTCCAATAATATCCATACCCGGTCCCGGCATTTTTTCTCTCATTTCAAGCTTTATTATTTTTATTCGAAAATTAATACTACTATACTAATTTAAAAATTCATTTATATTTTTACATACAGAGGTTACTTGAACTAATATTCACCAATATTTATAGAATATCGTGCTAATTTATCATATAAAAAAATAAAATTTTTTTTCAAAGCTAAATTCTTCAACTTGAAAAACATGATTTAAACTATCAATAAATACATATTGAAGTGTGTAGAAATGAGCGAAAATAGTAAAAATGAAGAAGAAGCAGAATTAAAAGATAATGTTGAGGAAAAAGAGCAATTAAATGAAGATACTGCTGAAAAAACCGATACTGAGGAACCTAAAGCCAAATTTACATTTAAATGTACCCGATCTGATAAATGTTGCCTAACACGTGGACCGATACCAATTACTTTTTGGGATTTAGAGTTATGGGCGAGAAATGGCGTTGTAGCAAATTTTTTACCTTATATGGATATATACAATAAACCAGACGGTGGGATTGATCTAGTTCTTAAACCATTACCGCCACCCCCTAAAGAAGGAGAAGAAGATAAACCAAAAGATCTATTTGGGTCTGTTCCAATCGAAGATCTCTTAGAAGTAAAATGTCCACTCTACAATAAAGATAAGAAAGAATGTTTAGTATACGATAACCGGCCTTTAAGTTGTAGAACTTACCCTTTGGAATTCGACGGTAAAAATTTCACCGTAGTAGATGTTGAGTGTCCTGGCATCGGCGAAGAAGGCATGTCCAAGGATGATTTAAAAGAAATGAGAGATACTGCAAAACAAATGTTTTACGAATTAACTCGAATGAGGATTGCATTACCGGTTTTAAGTCAATTAATTTCACAGAAAGTTATGATGGACTTAATGAGACAGAATATGGAAGCAATGAGTAAGATGAGCGAGGAAGATCGGTCCAAACTTGATGAAATTTTAAAGAAAGGCCAAGAATCTCAACCAGAATAAAAAATTTTTCTTTACTTTTTTTAAAACACAAAAAAAAGAGCTTAAATTTTATATGAAAGAAATTAAAGTAAATAATTCTACGATAAAGCTGGTTCAAGGAGATATTACAGAGTTAGATATCGATGTTATCGTTAACGCAGCTAATGCTCAATTAATTTTAGGGGGCGGTGTAGCTGGTGCAATTCGAAACAAAGGGGGATCAAAAATCCAAGAAGAATGCAACAAAATAGGGGGTACTTTCGTAGGTGGTGCTGTAATTACTTCAGGAGGAAATTTAAAAGCTAGACATGTTATTCACGCTGTTGGACCTCGTATGGGTGAAGGAAATGAAGACAAAAAATTAGAGAACGCCATTACAAATAGCCTTAAACTAATGGACGAGCATCGATTAAAAATAATCGCATTTCCTGCTATATCTACTGGAATTTTTGGATATCCCATTGATAAATGCGCAAAAATTATGATTTCAACTGTTAAGGAATATCTAGGAGGAGAAACTCAAATAGAAGAAGTAATTATCTGTTTGTATTCAAATCCCGATTATGAGATATTCAATAAGGAGTTAAATTAAATCCGTATTTTTTATAAATTTTTTTTGCACAAATTAGTAAAAATAAAGATTTAAAAATTTGAAATAGATTATTTATGTAATTCCATTTTTAATCACTTTTTCTTTTTTTATTTAATTTCTTTTGGAATGAGGTAAAATATTAAATAGCTGATTGTGAATTTCTAATTTGTACCGAAATCTAAACCAAAAATAATAATTCAAAAATTAAATAATATAGGTGTTCAATTAAAATGATGTTTATTACATATTGGGAGATAAATCCAGATTTTGATCCTGCAGAATTAGCTGAGATTGCCCAAGAGCTCATAAGTAGAAAAGTGTACCCCGCCGAAGGCGTTACATCACACGCTTTTTATATTAGTACCTCAGATTATTGGGGTATAGGTATAGATGAAGCCGACAGTGAAGAAGCTCTTGCGAAAAATGTTAATATGTGGAGAATTTCTAAACCTGGTTTTATTAGATCTATAAAATCCACTCCGGCTATGGAGGTTGTCAAAATTCTCCCTGTATTGGTAAAATTAAAAAAGCAGATAAAAGGTTAACGCTAAAGAGATTAATTCTATAAATTTTAATTACTTTTTTTTATTAAAGATATGATTTTAGCGAATATCTTCAAGATTTCAACATCTTTTCTTAGAAAAAAAAAAATAATTTATTGGCTTGGTAAACTTTTCCCAATGCTTTCTAATGCTTCTACTATATTAGTCCATACTCGGACTTTGTACTCAAATCCCTTGATTAGATGAAAATAAGCCATTCTTTTGTAAGTCCATAAAATAGCTTCCGTAAGTTTATCCTTCTTTACATCCATTATACTTACCGTTTTTGCTCCCCTTGGATTTGTTATGACTGCTACCTGTATTATTTCTTTTCCAAGTGATTTATCAAAAGGCATTTCTTTTAACATTTTAAAATATGCTTCAACTACTTCTTCCCGTAAATCAGTTGGGTACGAAGATGTTGTGAAAATATAAGGCATTTTTCATATCCTCTCTTTACTAATTCTTATTGTAAACTTAATTTCGAATTAATTAATAACTAGAAATTGTGACATATAAATTTTACAATTAAGTCCAGAATCATCTTATAAATTACTAATGTTAACAAGGAGAATTTATTCTTTTATCAAAGGTAGCAAAACTTCTTCATATAGAAAGATAGAAGACTTGATGATAAATGAAGTAATAATTTTATAAAGCATCAAAAACTTAAAAAAAAAGTAATAGATAAATATTATTCTAGTGATATTGAGATGGAGGAGGAAAAACCACGCTTTCGCTATATCAAATTTTTCGAAGATGTAAGATCTAATGATGTAGGCATCGTTGGTGGTAAAAACGCTTCTTTAGGAGAATTACTCTCCTTTGGAATCCCAGTACCTTTAGGCTTTGCTGTTACAGCTGATGCTTATGATTATATCTTGGAGACTAATTATTTTAGGATTAAGAACGAAGAGATTACATTAAAGGATTATATTAAGCGAAATATTAACAAAATTGCTGAAGAACTTAAAGAAGAGGATATAAAATCAATTCAGAAGGTTGATAAATTCTGTACGGATATCCGATATGTAATTGAACAAGCAAAAATTCCAGATAGCTTAGCTGACGAAATTTTAGAAGCCTATCACATACTAGTAGAACGAATCGGAAAGGAAAGTACTTTTGCAATTAGAAGTTCAGCCACAGCAGAGGATCTACCTGACGCAAGTTTCGCAGGCCAGCAGGATACACATTTGAACATTTCTGGAGAAAGTCAAATTTTAGAATATATTCTTAAAGACATGGCTTCAATTTTCACAACTAGGGCTACAATGTATCGAGAAAGGGCTGGTTTTGATCATTTTACAGTTAAACTAAGTGTGGGAGTTCAAGAGATTGCTGGAGGATTAAAAGGGGTAAAATCTTCAGGTGTTATGTTTACAGAAGATCCTGATTCGGGTAATCCAAATGTAGTTGTGATCCGAAGTACTTTTGGTCTTGGAGAATTAATCGTTCAAGGAGCAGAGAAAGGAGACGAGTTTATTGTGTTTAAACACGGTCCTAAGTTAGAAATAATTAGTCGAGAATTGGTCAAAAAAGAACATATGATGATATTTGATACAGAAAAAGGTGGGACTATTACCCTGCCAGTGGAATTAAAAAGACAAAAAGAATTTTGTTTAGATGAAGGCGAAATTAAAATTTTAGCAGAATACGCAATTAAAATACGAAAGCATTACGGTCGACCTATGGATATAGAATGGGCTTTAGGTAACGACGGGAAAGTGTATATTGTTCAAGCTCGACCTGAAACTGTTCATTCACAGAAAGGAGACACGGAAGAAATCTTCTACTTATTAGAAGACCCTTTAAAACTTACAAATGGTGGATTTTTATTAGAGAATACCGGAACTGCAATAGGGCGTAGAATTGGTTACGGAAAAATTAAGGTAATTGAATCCATTAACGACGCACATCTATTAGAGCAGGGAGATATCTTAATTACTGAAGAAACTAACCCCGATTGGACATCCTATATGCAAAATCTAGGAGGCGTCATTACAGAGAAGGGTGGACCTACTTGTCACGCAGCTATTGTGTCCCGAGAGTTAAACATCGCATCTATAGTTGGTGCAGATAACATAATAGAAAGAATTAAGGAAAAACAGCGAGACGGTCTTGAAAGTGTTACGATTGATTGTAGCGAGGGCGAACCAAGAATATGGTTGAAAGATGTTAGCTATGATTTCGATTCTATCGAATTCGCAAATCTTCCACATAC
>JBHLLM010000090.1:0-9288 GCA_048885575.1 Candidatus Hermodarchaeota archaeon | reverse complement strand
CCTCTGTCTTCAGGATGTTTAGGTAATTTAAAGCAAAAGATACATTTAAAATCCTCTAGTGATAAATACGATGCTCTTGGTTTATAAATATTAATATTTCGAACTCTTGAAGTCGGTTTAACTGTAGTTATACGAGTTATATTTGATGATTTAGTTCTAGTAGTATGTCTATGTGATGTAGGTGTTGTCCTTGATGATTGAGTTCTTGATCTTGATGTGAGCGTAGTTGATCTAGTAGAAGGAGTTGGATTACTTACCCTCGTAGTCCGCACATGCTGTCTCTGTGTTGTAGGTGTTGATAAATTATTAATCGTTCTAGTACGGTTTGCTATATAATCACGAGTTAATGTTGGCAAAGATGAGCGCTTATTAGTAAATCCAAAAACAATTACCGTTAAAATTGTAGCGATTAATAACAATAAAAGATTCAAATCTAATGGAAAACTTTCAATAATGTTATAAAAACTAATCCAATAGATTAAAATAAAAATTAGAACTGCGAATGACAGAATATACCCCAGTTTCCGCGCTTTTACTGCCTTCACTCCAAAATAGATTACATTGTATTTTTTAAAACAACGATACAAAGAGTAAGCTCCATATAATATAAAAGGGAAGGCAAAAATTAGACTCCATAAACTAAAATAAACTCCACTAAGTAGGTTTTCTCCTAAAATTCCAGTGTAAAAACCCCATATCGAATAAAAAATACCAATACCTAATGGAACAATTACAAAAAAAGCGGTATTATGAGGGGAATTAAACTCACGGTGTCTTTTTATGTTTTCAAATAGTTTTAACGAAAAAATTAGCCATAATCCAACTAATAACCAAGTTATTACATTTACAAAAGAAAAGGATATTAAACCATGAATTACACCAATAATTAGAAAAATAATAAATATTATCGTTAAGGTTTTTTTTTTAACCATGGTTTAATTATCACTTTCTTGGCTTTTTTTCTTTATTCATCATATTCTAGATATGCTGGTTTCCCTTCTATAATTGGATTCATGAATTCTATAATTTCTGGTAACATTCTCACATCTAAATGCCCCTTAATCTCAAAAGGTACTGAATACCATTTTTTAGTTTTAAAATTTGCACGATAAATTTCAAAACCAACTGATTTTCCGTCAATCAGAAATGGATCGATTACAAGCGCGATAGCTTTATTCCACAATTTTTGATATCTTGCCTGCGTTCCCAAATCTTCTCTTGACATGAAGCATCCGTAAGATGGATGAGAATGATACCACCCGCAAATAAAAAGGTCTTTTTTTTTTATATCCTTGTAAGCTCTAACATAATTTTTATAATCCTTTATTTCAGCATAGACAGCTGTACCATGTCCCATTGGATACACATCCTCAACATGTAGAATTCCATCATCATTGTCAAACCTCCCCGCGATTAAGCCTATTACTTCCACCCAATGATCTCTAGGTATTTTTGAATGCGCGTATTTTAAAGAATGGCTCGCAATCTTAAGAATGGCTTTAATAGTAATAGCTATTTTAGCTTTAAATTTATCATTATTCGCAATAGTTTTTACTGGTTCTATTGGGATAGGTTCAAGTTTTGCTTTTAACTCGTTTGAATGATCGATGGGTCTCGCTTCAATAATTTCGGTTGTTAGTTCTTCTTGTAATTCCTCTAATTGTAATTCAGTGTATACTTCTTCAAGCAATTCTTTTTTAATTTTCTCCTTAATTTTTTGTTTTATTGCATCCCTGAGAGAATTACTCTTATTTTCATCAACATTCATTTTGTCATCACCATTTATCCTTGGCATACTTTTTTACTAAAGTTTTAACTTTTTTCTCAAAATATTTTTGATCTTTCATCATTTCTATAGCTGCTTTTTTGTTAAATACATCGGTTGGATTAACATATTTCCCTCGAGTGTTTAACATAGCAATAATTGCTTGAACAACTGTAACAGCTGTTTTTGAAGGGCTCCATCCTCCTTTTTTGCCAACTAGAGATGGATCTACCAATGCCAAGCAGATATTTCTTTGTCCTTTATATTCACTAGGTTTTGGCCAAAAATTTGGGTGCCATATCGGAGTGTGTAGTCTTACAAAAGGAGGCTGTTTAGGATACTGGACAGGAAATTTCATTTCCAGTTTAAACAATCCTCCTGCGTAAGCTGTACCCTTTGGACCTTTAATAGTTATAGCTAAGTGATCTATGCTCTTTTTTTTTGGATTATATGGCTTCAATTGGATAATTGTACCTTCTTTTAGCAACTTTTTTAGTCCCGCAAAATCTCGGGAAACTCTACTACTTCTTATACTCATATCTTTAACCCCGTTATTTGTTTTTATTCTTTTTAATTTTTTAAAATTATATTTTGGATTAAATACTTATTTAATTTTTAAGGTTACATAAATCTCTCCACCTTTGAATCCCGCAACTGTGAGAAATTCATAATTCCTCAAACCGTTTTGAATAGCATTTTGTTCTAAATCTAAAACAATTATATCATTAAAGTCCAATAGAGTTAGAACGGGTTCAAATTCAGTTTCCAATTCAAACCCATTTCGTTCTAGTGTTTTAATAATATTTAAACATGGTGAATTATCTCTCATTTTAATGGAAAACCGTCTTACATTTTTGCCACATTGAATACATTCTGGATTTCTCTTCTTTTCAATATGGTATAGTTTCATAGTTATAGCATTAAATATCATATAACTTGTAATCGGCTCACCTAAACCCTTGTGACCCTTTTTCCAATGAAGTATCTTAACTGCTTCATGAGATTGTAATGCTGAAATGGTTGCATTAATCGTAATGATCCCAGGATCGTGGCGATCAATAATTTTTACAATATCATCTTCAGTATATTCGGGTAAGAAATTATGCTTAATAGCAAGTTCATTCGCGACTTTTTGGATGAATTTAATATCTTCTATATTTTTTGGATTCGGATCTCTTTCAAATTTTTCTTTAAAAGCCATATCTCCTTTGAAAACACAATGAATCCTTTTTCGAGGGATACCAACCACTGTACAGGCTGCCATTTCATCACTTTTGATATCAGGTAGTGGATTACATTCATAACATGCATTCCTATATGGAAATATTGTATATATATGTCCATAATAGCCAGAAACCCCTCCGTCAACTAAAGGCTTTCTAAATCTAATGCATTGAGCGTTTAAGTTTAGTCTTGCGTTCATTGAATCAAGACCTCCAATTATAACATCTGCTTTATAATAGAGTATCGGATCTAATCTTTCTAAGGACGAGTGATACCCTTTAACAATAATATTTGGATTAATTTCTGCTAATTTTCTTGCGGCAGCAATTGCTTTGGGTTCTCCTAACTTTGCACCCACAAATAGAATTTGCCGGTTCAGGTTAGAATGCTCAACAATATCCAAATCAACAAGATCTATATGACCTACGCCTAACATAGCTAAATTTTTAGCAATTTCACATCCTAAACCTCCTACACCCGCTATTAATATTCTCGACTTTTTAACTAATTTCTGGGACCATCCCTCTAAACGAAATTGACGATCGTATAAACCTCTCTCTTTTTCTGACAATCCCGCTGCAAAAAAATCTGAATCCTTACCCAATACTATCACCATTAATATTAATCAAAAAAATAAAAAAATTGTAGGGCTTAAAGCCCTTTTATTACATTTTATGAAAAGAATTATATATATAAGTTTATCCCGCAGTACTCGCTGGAATTAATAAAATGTCATCGCCATCATTGACATTATAGTCTCTCAATTGGTTATTCTCATCCATGGTTACTCCACCAGACGAAATATGAAATTCGTCTGGATCAAGTCCGAATAGATTTCCTAATGTTTGTTTGATATCACTTACATGATTGGCGTCATTGACGGTCAACTTTTCCTTCTTTTCACCAGGACCAATAGTTGACATAAAATATAAAGTCAACTTCTTGCCTGTTGATGGTACTTTACTTGATGGGGTTTTAGACTTAACTGGTTCTAAATCCTCATTAAAATCTTCTTCAAAACTCATTCAAATCGCTTCCGTTCTTTCTTTTTTAATTTTTTTTTTTGAACTTAATAATATCATGTTAGAATGCTATTAAAAAACCCATTGGAATGACTTTGAAGTTTTTAGAGTTTTGTTTAAATTGCATGCATCTACTCGAAAAAACCTAAGATAATATATTTATAAATTAAATGAATGTCTATCAATATATATAAATTTAAAAATATCGTCTTAGAGAGACGATTTAATTATAATTGTCATTTAATTCACCCCGTTAAAATCATAAACTTATGAGCACTCCGGATAACCTTCAATCTATTGTTTGTAATTTAATAAAGGAATACCTAAAAAAGAAACCTTTCTTTTCAATAGAGGATATTGTAGTGTTCATCAATAATAGGGTAAGAGCTAACCCAAATTTGAATAAAAATAGTATTGAAATCATAATAAAAAATCTCATAAAAAAAAGGATTTTGATCCCTGGAACTAAATTAATGAAAAATAACATCATAGAGCATCCTATAAGAAATGAAATTTATAATTATATACGAAAGAATCCATCAAATGTAAATGATATAATGAAAGCTATAAATATTGGAAGTAATCAAGCACTATGGCATTTATCTTGTTTAGAAAAATTTAGATTTACGAGATCAACAAAAATCGAGAATCAAAGAATAATTTTCGATTATGAATCAAATTCAGACTTAGATGAGTTGTATTATTATTTTAAACAAGACATTGTAAGAGAAATAATCACCCTTTTGAAAGATGAAAAAACCTCATTTAAAATTACGGAAATAGCTGCCAAATTAAATAGAAACTACAATACTGTCAAAAAATATCTTGAAATATTAAGAAATCTTAACTTAATATCAATTGAAAAAGACAAAAAAAGAATTCTATTTAGATTAGATTTAGAGAAATATGATAATATGAGGAAATCAATTATTGAGGATTAATTATAAAATTTACAAATTCATTCCAATGGAATTTAAATTTTGAATAATATATTAGAAAATTAAGTAATAATTTAGTCAAAAAATTATGAAGAAAAAATATAGAGTTTTAAATATCATAACTCTTTATGTTGTTTTCGCATTATTCTATTTGATTTTTTTCTTATTCCAAATAGAAAGTTTACCTTTATTTCTTTTTCTAACTATTGGGAGTGTAGCTGTATTATCCACTGGCACGATATATACCGTTGTTAAATCTCAAAGTATCCCGGCGAAGAGAATAAAAAAAGATAAGTATTTTCAAAAATCTAAATCGATAAAAACAATACCAAGCGATCTAGTTGAAGATTACTTCGAAGCTATGCCATTAATAGATCAATACGCTAATACTAATGAATCATTTGAAAATATAGAATCAATCGATGATTACATTTTTACATATTTCAATCAAGAAGATTTAGATAAAATCGATTTATTGGGGTTCTCAAAAATGGATAAAATTTTTTTTATTAGAGAGATGTTGTATTTTGATGCCGGTGAGAGAAAACAATTAATTGAAGACATTTTGAAAAGTAAAGATTTATCCGATGATCAGATAAAATATCACCCCCCATTAAGCATTATTGGAATGGATGATAAAATACGCGTTTATATAAGATCTTTAGTTGAACCTGGTGAGAAAACTAAAATACTCATCATTGAAACCTCCGAATTAGTAATCTTAATCAAGGAACAAATCGGAGTTCTATTTGATTACGGTTTAGAAGATTTTCTCCTTTCCACAGGTGGTATAATTTTAGACGAATCTAAGCAAATCAAGGAATATTTTATTGATGATGACGATGAAATTGCGTTGATTCCATCCAGAAAAAAAAAATGAAAAAATAATATTTTAATGGTATTTCCTTCTAAATTTTTCAACCAGCAACGCTAGCCGGAATTAATAATATGTCGTCTCCATCAACTATGTTGTAATCACTTAAATAAGAAGTTTCATCCATGGTTACACCCCCTGAAGACAAATGAAAGTCAGATGGATCTAAAGCAAATAAATTTGATACGGTATCTTTAATATCTCCAACTTTATTACCCGTGAACACAACTAATTTTTGTTTTTTCTCTCCTGGACCTATAGTGGAGAGAAAAAAAACTGATATTTTTTTCCCCTCAGCAGTGATTTTTTGTTCTGGAGTCTTAACTCTTAAATCTTCTGTAGGGGATTTTGAAGATGGTTCGCCAATATCTTCATCCAAGTTTTCATCAAACTCCTCATCAAATTCTTCGTCGAAATCCTCATCATTTTCTTCGTCAAACTCCATTAAATTAACCCCATATCATGATATTAATTATTTTTATCTATGTTATAAAAATTAATGGAATTTATGTTATATAAATAAACTTGACTTTACCAAATAATTTCTAAAATTGAAATTACAAACACTTTAGAATTTGAATCAATATAATATTATTAATTATTTACATGAGTTTAAGAACTAATATGAAGGATAAACCGATTCCTAAACATCAAATTCGAGAAAAAACGCCCGAAGAGCAACTAGACACCTTCCCTGATGCGAAATTACTCAAAAAAATTAAAGAAGAAAGGATTAAATTGAATAAAGAAAAGTTAGAATGGGAGCGTGTTGTCAATAGGGTTGAAGGATACCAAGACAATATTCAAGATTTAGAAAAGAAAAGAAAAGAAAAAGAACTTCAAGTCAGAAGTCTTCAAAATCAACGCGAACAACTAAAAAACGAAATGGAAAATATAAGAAACGAAATAAAAGATACTAAAACTAATCTCGATGAGAAAGAAAGGGAGTTAGATCAGAAAAATGCCGATTTAGTGCGATATCAAGAGAGATTAGATGGATTAAGAGACGAATTAGAAAGTGAGAAGAAATATCTTGAAAGAGAAAAAGAATCTGCGAAAGAAAGAATTAAAGAAATTAAAACTAAATTACCTGGAATGGAACGGAGAGAGAGTGCTTTAGAGAGAACAATTGAAAAGCTAGAAAACGCTTTAACGGATTTAAGAAAAGAACTTAAGAGTTTAACTAATGAACGAGATAATTTAAATAAAGAAATTAGTAGTTTAAGACGAGAAATTATTGATGAAAAAAATCGAATTGATGATGAAAAAAGAAGATTAAAAGATGAAAAGGAAAAGATACGTTATAAGAAAAAAGACTTATCTCTTCAAGAAAATGATATTGAGAAAAAAAAAGAGAAATTGGGTAAATTTAAAGATAGTGTCGATAATGAAGTTAGAGATTTAGAAAGAAAGAAAAAGGGACAAGAAGCTAGATTAAAAGAATTAGATAGGAAAGTACCTAAAGCTGAAGATACTTATTTTTCATTAGAACACAAAATTAGTAATTCAGAAAATAAACTGAAAAGTCTAAAAGATGAAATTAAAAAATTAGAAAAGGAAAAATCAAAGATAGAGGAAGAAAAATTTTCAATTAGAAAAGAAAGGCAAAGATTAGAAAGCGATAAAGAGAGATTTCTTAAAGAAAAAAGAGATTTTGAAAGAGAATTAAAGAAAACTAAAGAAATACCAAAATATAAAATTAAATCAAAAACGCCTGACAGATACTAAATAATAAAGTTGGGGGACATATGAAAATTCCAAAAGGAATTGAAGGAGATTACCTTGAAACTAAAGGAAACCAGCTCTTTTTCGATATAAAAGGGTATCACCATCCCCATGACCGTAAAATTTGTTTTTTAAGATTTCTTCCAGATCCGAATGGGGAAAGAATAAAGGAAGGTAAAAGATTTAGAAAAATCTATTCATTGGACGAAAGATATTTGAAAATAAGAGACGACTATCCACAATTTCTTTTCTTTTCAAAAGAACTTGATATAGAGCTTCAAGGAGTAGAAAATAAAGATATAAAGAAAATTTATACGCCCCGAGAATATTATTCTGCACTAAATATGAGAAGAGATTTGTCAAAAATCGAACACCATTCAAAAAATTTGTGTGAATTATTAATTACAGACGGGTTCGTACCAGAAGATGCAATCGGTATTTCTGGTTCACCCATGATCGGATTAAGTAAAGATGATTCTGACATAGATATAATAATTTATGGAACAAATGTTAGTTTAGAGCTTCAAGATAAACTAAAAACAATCTTATTTACTCCAAATCATTGTAGGGGGTATAACTTATCCGAATTTAAAACTCATTACAATTGGAGAGCAGGAGGTTCCGGTGTAAGTTTCGAGAATTTTTTGAGAAGTGAAAAAAGAAAGCTACATCAAGGAAAATTCCATGGAATTGATTTCTTTATAAGATATATTAAAAGTCCGGGTGATTGGAGTGGAAGTTTCTATGATTATAAATTCAAGAACCTAGGACGGATTAAAATAAAAGCAAAAATAATAGATTCAACTAATTCTATTTTCACTCCTTGTTCTTATAAGATAGATGTTTTAAAGGTTATCCAAACAAAAATCATAGACAATAACATAAGCTTAAATACCTTAAATGAAATAAGTTCCTTTCGGGGAAGGTTTTGTGAACAAGCGATAAAAGGAGAATCAGTTTTAGTTGAAGGAAAATTAGAAGAAGTGAGATTTAAGGACAAAAAAACTCATTTAAGAATTTTACTAACGCATCAAAATCAAGATAAAATGATCTTAATTAAACCCTAATAAATAAATATTTTTAAAATCCAAAAAAAATAATAGTAATAAAACTTTTTTTTTTCTTAGTAATATCTGATTTTAAAATGATTGAGAGATATAAAAAGTCAGCAGAATTAGATCCTAATGACGCTGATGCATGGATTAATTTGGCGGATGCGTATTACGACGAAAATGAATTTGAATGTGCAATAGAAGCATATCAAAAGGCGATAGAGATCAACCCTTATTTTTCCGAAGTTTGGAATAATCTTGGACTGTCTTTTAGTATGCTGCATCAATTTACAGAAGCAATAAAATGCTATAAGAAAGCAATCGAAATAGAACCTGACGATGCAGTTGCTTACTATAACATGGGATTTGCTTACGAAGACTTAGAAGATTACGATAATGCATTAAAGTATTATAAAATAGCGTTGGAATATGAACCAAGCTACACGGATGTTTGGAATAATATCGCATTAATCTATAGAGAAAAACAACAGTACGAAAAAGCAATAAATTGCTATAAAAAAGCAATAAAAATTAATCCCGACGAACAAATTCTCTACAGCAATCTAGCAACAATATACTATGATACCCAAAATTATAAAGACGCCATAACCTATTACAGAAAAGCAATTGATCTCGATCCTAATAACGCTGAATTATGGTTTGATTTAGGAGATGTTGCTTATGAAAA